>DAIOUZ010000062.1:0-5038 GCA_036759285.1 Candidatus Limiplasma sp.
TCAGAAAAACAAAATTTTTCCTATCTTCGCAGGCAAATACAATGATTTACACAATAGCTTGAGCCCATGTTTTACTTTCTCATCGTTTTATCCATCGTTCTGGCTTTGATTGGCATTGTGGGGGCGGTAGTGCCAGGAATAGCGGGTACACCTTTCAGCTTTTTGGCTTTATTGGCCTTATCGTTTGTCAAAGGAATAAACTATTCCACTGAGTTTTTGGGAATTATGGGTGTTATAGGTGCCATTGTCTTCGCGGTGGACTATGTCGTCCCCGTATGGGGCACCAAGCACTTTGGTGGAACCAAAGCGGGCGTTCGTGGCAGCACGATAGGGCTTTTTCTCGGTCTTTTCATCACTTTTGTTTTCCCTATTGGGTTTATTGCGGTCTTGTTGGGGCCGTTTATTGGGGCTTATATTGGTGAGAAAAATGCTGGCACTGACGACCACAAGGCATGGAAATCGGCTTTTGGTTCGTTCATCGGGTTTTTGCTGGGAACTGGCATCAAGATAGTGTATGCTTGTGTGTGTATCTATTTCATTGTTAGGGATTTAATTATGTTAATATGAATCAATTAGAAGAAAAAGCGCGGCATATCCGCGAATTGATATTGACTGCTTTGGCGGAGGCTGGCTCGGGACATACGGGCGGTTCTCTCGACTTGGTGGATATCTTCACTGTGTTGTATTTCAATCATTTGCGCCATGACCCGAAACGCCCTGATTGGGAAGGCCGCGACAAGGTGGTGCTTTCCATTGGGCATACGGCTCCGGTGCTTTATGCGACTTTGGCGGCGGCAGGCTATTTCCCCGAAGAGGAAATGATGACTTTGCGCAAGTTGGGCAGCCGACTACAAGGACATCCGAGTTACGAGTTCCATTTGCCAGGCTTGGAGACTTGCTCTGGCAGTTTGGGACAAGGTCTTGGTGTGGCTCTGGGCATGGCTTTGGCGGCCAAGATGGACGGCCCTTCGGCTGGCTCAGGGACCGTGAACCGCGTTTTCTGCATCATGGGCGACGGTGAGCAGCAGGAGGGAAGCGTTTGGGAATCAGCCATGGCGGCGGCGCATCATAAATTGGACAACCTGTGTGCCATTATCGACCGCAACCATCTGCAAATCGACGGAGGCACCGAGAAAGTGATGGCTATCGATCCCTTGCGCGACAAATGGAAGGCCTTCGGATGGCATACGATTGAGATTGACGGGCATGACTTGAGCCAAATCAAGATGGCTTTGGAATTGGCTGATAAAGAAAAAGATAAGCCAACGGTCATCATCGCCGACACCATCATGGGCAAGGGCGTGAAAAGCATCGAAGACAACAACCAATGGCATGGCAAAGTGCCGAGTCAGGAACAACTAAAGGAATTTTTGCATGAACTATACTAATAAAGGCAACAAAGCCACAAAGACAGGCTTCGGCGAGGGAGTTCTTGCTGCGGCGCAAAAGGATAACAGAGTGGTCGGCTTGGGTGCCGACATCACCAATTCGGTGGGAATGAATCTCTTTGCGGAGGCTTTCCCCGAAAGGTTCTTCTCCATGGGTATCGCTGAGCAGGATGCTGTAGCTACGGCTGCGGGACTCGCACTTGGCGGGAAGATACCCGTTTTCAGCACCTATGGTGTGTTTGCGGCGCATCGTGCCAACGACCAGATTCGTGTCTCGGTATGTTACAACGACGTGCATGTCGTCATCGGAGGTGCCCATGCGGGTATTTCAGTGGGCCCCGATGGTGCCACCCACCAAGCTTTGGAGGACATCGCCACCATGCGTGTGCTGCCCAACATGACTGTGATTTCGCCTTGCGACGCCACGCAGGCCAAAATCGCTACAGAGAAAGCCATTTTGGAATGCAAAGGTCCTGTTTATGTGCGATTTGGGCGTGAAGCAGTACCGGATTTTACCGATGAAAACCAAGACTTTGAGATTGGGAAGGCGCAATTGATGCGCGAGGGTACGGATATTACCCTTGTGGCCACGGGTCACGAGGTGTGGGAAGCCTTGGAAGCCGCTCACATGTTGGAGCATCTGAATGTCTCCGTCCGCGTCATCAACATGCACACCATCAAGCCGTTGGATGGCGATATTCTCAACAAGGCTGCTGAGGAAACCCGAATGATCTTTACTGTTGAGGAACATCAAATCGCTGGCGGTCTGGGCAGTGCCGTGGCGGAGTTTTTGGCCGAAAACCACCCCATCCGCGTGTGTCGCATTGGCATGGTCGACCGCTTCGGCGAGTCGGGACAGGCCATGGCGTTGATGCACAAGTTCGGTTTGGATGCTGCAGGCATCGTCAAGCGTGTGCTGGAGATTACATCCAACCAAGATTTCAGCGTCTATATCCGCAAGTTGGGCAAACCTTTCGATACCTATATCAAGAAGCTGTATGACAGCAAGAAGCTGTATGAAGGCTATGATTACCACGATGAATCCACCTTCGAGAATTGTTATGACACAAAAGTCTATCGGCATTATATCGCTCAAGGCAAACGTGGTCACGATGTGTTGGAGACATTGACGCGCGCCCTTCATGACCATTTCATCACGCACCAGCTTTACAAAATGCTTGATTTGTATGATGAGAAGGATGTCATCGGCGTCATGGGCGGTCATGCCAAGCGCCGCGATGACCCGCAATACCGCCAGATTGTTTTCTTGAGCAAACGTCTCACCGAAATGGGGAAACTGATGGTGACAGGTGGCGGTCCAGGGGCCATGGAAGCTGCGCATCTCGGTGCTTGGATGGCGGGTAGGAGCGAGGCTGAGACCAACGAAGCCGTTGACATGCTCATGCCTTCGCCGACCTATAAGGATGAGGGTTGGCTTTGCCGTTCTTTCGAGGTGATGGAACGTTTCCCCTTGCAAACGGACTACCGTAGCCTTGCTATCCCGACCTATTATTACGGTCATGAGCCAACGGCACCTTTTGCCACCGACATCGCCAAATATTTCGACAACAGTGTGCGTGAGGATGGCATCGTGACCATCGCCAAGGGAGGCATCATTTACACCCCAGGCAGTGCGGGCACCATGCAAGAGATTTTCCAAGACGCAGGCCAAAACCATTATGAGAGCGAAGGTTATGCCAGCCCGATGATTTTTATGGGCAAGGACTATTACACCAATTATATTCCAGCCTATTCGTTGCTGAAGGACTTGAGCGACCGTGGCATCTTCAAAAACATGATTCTTACCATATCCGACGATAATGATGAGATTATCGATGCGATTGTGAGGTTCAAAGAGGGAAAATGAGTTTTATAAGTGCTTAACAATTAAACGATTAAACAACAAACAACCAACAAAATATGTTCTCCTGTTCCATCCAAATCCGAATGAGCGACCTTGATCCATACAATCACGTCAACAATGGGTCGCAGTGCAATTATTTCGACATGGGCCGAAGCCGCTATTTCGAACATGTCTTCCAGACCGAAATCGACTGGCTGACCTTTAAATACGTCCTCGTCCATGTGGACTTGGACTTCCGCAAACCTGTGCAGTTTCACGACCCGATTGTGTGCGAGAGCCGTGTCCTAGAGATAGGTAACTCCAGCTTCAAGATGGAGCAGTGCCTGCGTGACACAAAGACGGGTGAAATCAAGACATTGTGTCACGCCGTGGTGGTCTATTTCGATCGTGAGGCGAACAAAGCAGAGCGGATTCCCGACGAGGAAAGGCAATTGTTAGTTGGTGAGATTCCCCTTGCGGGGAATGGCTGATCATTCATGAGATAACATGCGGCGGCAAAAAGAAGTTAAAGACAGGTGAGATTTACAAGCCGCCGCGATTAACATAACAAACAAACTCCATTCCCCGTAGGGGAACCTCAATAATAAAAAACATGAAAATGAAAAAACTGACTTTTACCCTAATCTGCCTCATCGCTGCAATGACACTCCAAGCCCAAACCGAAACCGAACTGAACGCTTGGAATGATGTCAACGTGTACGAAATCAACCGTTTGTATCCACGGACGAATGTCATCCCAGCGGGTGATCAATGGTCGCAATGCCTCAATGGTGACTGGAAATTCGAATGGGTGGACTCGCCCTCGAAGGCTCCTGCCGATTTCTACAAGGCGGACTATGATGTTTCCAAGTGGGGAACCATTCAAGTGCCGGCAAATTGGGAGCTGAATGGTTACGGTACGCCCATCTATGTCAATGTGGACAACGAGTTTCGCCCTAACGAGCCGCCTTTTGCCCCGACGGTCGATAATCCCGTGGGTTGTTATGTGACGGAGTTTGACATTCCTGAGACATGGAAGGATCGCCTGACCTTCATCAACTTTGGTGCAGTGAAGTCGGCCTATTACCTTTGGGTGAACGGACAGTTTGTGGGTTTCACCGAGGATGCCAAAACCAATGCCGAGTTCGATCTTACGCCTTATGTCAAGGTGGGCAAAAACAAGTTGGCCGTGAAAGTGTATCGTTTCTCCAATGGCTCCTACTTCGAATGCCAGGATTTCTGGCGTTTGAGCGGCATCGAGCGTGATGTGGTGGTGTATTCCAAACCCACGCTTAATGTTTATGATTATGAAGTTCATGCTGGATTGGACAAAAACTACCAGAACGGTACTTTTTCGATAAAGGTAAGGCTTCAGAGTAATACCAACAAAATACAGAAAAACAGCACTTTGATTATCGGTGCTTACGAGGGACTGGAGACACAAGGTTTTCCAGAGAATATCTTGTTTACGGTCACACAGTCTCTCAATGACTTGACCTTTGCGTTTGAAGAAGATGGTTATTATTATGCAGAGGCGGAATTGTCCGTTGATAGTAAGGAGATTGGGAAAGTGTTGCCTTGGTCGGCTGAAATCCCTACCTTGTACCAACTGAGGATGTCCTTAATGGACAAGAAGGCCAGAACCATCGAAAAACTTACTTCATCATTCGGCTTCCGCACCTCTGAAATCAAGGACGGCAAGTTGCTCATCAACGGGCAGTACGAATTAATAAAAGGTGTGAACCGCCACGAGCACGATCCCTATACGGGTCACGTGATTTCGCGTGAGTCGATGGAAAAGGACATG
>DAIOUZ010000062.1:5063-7300 GCA_036759285.1 Candidatus Limiplasma sp.
TCCTGACAATCCTTATTTCTATGAGATGTGCGATAAGTACGGCATGTATGTTTGGGACGAGGCCAACTGTGAATCGCATGCGCAAGGCTATGGAGAAAAGAGCCTCGCCAAAGACCCGCAATATAAGCAAATGATTTGGTCGCGCAACCGCAACATGTTGGAACGCGACAAGAACCATCCCTCGGTGATTATGTGGTCGATGGGCAACGAGTGCGGCAATGGCGTGAATTTCGAATACACATACGATTGGATGAAGAAACGCGATAGTTCGCGCCCCGTGACTTATGAAAGAGCCATTTACGACCGCAACACCGATGTCATCGGCTTGATGTATGCTAGTCCGAAATACCTGCAACGCTTTGTGGATGAAGGACTTGATTCGCTGCATCGTCCGTTTATCATGGTGGAATACTGCCATGCGATGGGCAACAGCATGGGCGGTCTGAAAGATTATTGGGATGTGATTGAAGCCAACGAGCAACTGCAGGGCGGCTGCATCTGGGACTGGGTGGACCAGAGCTTTATCGTCCATGATTCGGTGAAAGATGTGGATTGGTTGGCCGTGGGCGGCGACTTCGGTCATGCCTACGGGGTGGGCGACGACGATGCTTTCTGTGCCAATGGCTTAGTTGGTAGCGAAAGGACAAAACACGCTCATGCCGCCGAGGTGAGGAAGGTGTATCAGCCTATCAAGTTCAAAGCCATCGACTTGAAAGCTGGTATCTTTGAGGTCAAGAACTGGAATGCCTTTATCAATGCTTCTGAATACAATTGTAAATACACCATTTTCTCCACTGAGAGGGAAGAGCTGCTGGAAGAGAAGTTAGACCTTAAGCTCAAACCTTATGAATCGCAAACGATAAACATTCAACGTCTACGTATTTATGGACATCCTGGTGAGGAGTTCTTTGTTCGTTTCTCGGTGAGTCGGAAAGAAGGTCAAGACGACAAGTTTGAAGGGCGGAGAGCCGCCTACGATGAGTTCAAGTTGGATTGGCCGTCGGAGGAGAAGTTGCCGCTTGTGTCCGAGAAACCTATACAGTTTAATGCAAGTCAGCAAAGTGTTTACAATGACGACTTTTCGGTTGTCTTCGATAAGGCGACTGGCGGCATCAGCTCTTATGTTTACAAGGGCGAGGAACTGCTGAAAGGTGAACTTCATGACAATTTCTGGCGTGCGCCTACCTTGAACGACGAGGTAGACCCTTGGGCTTTGCCACGTTGGAAAAAGGCTGGCTTACAGCATTTGAAGGCTAAGAATGTAGGTTTGCAATATGACCGAAAGGATGCCAACACGGTATCGGTGAGTGCATATATTGAGTACTATGATACCTTCGACCAGCTGCAAATTGTTGTCAACAAGGTATATCTCATAGATGGAGAGGGCAATGTCAGTATCACGAATCGTGTGGAGCCTATGGAGACGGTAACATCGTTCCCGAAAGTCGGTATGCAGTTCCGTATTCCTTTTGATGAATTCAAGCTCGTGAAATGGTTTGGCAAGGCTAGGGAAAACTATCCCGATCGCTGTGCTGCAGGCATGAGGGCACAATTTGTTGGGTTTGCCACCGATATGTTCGAGCAGCACGTGGTACCACAAGACAATGGCAACCATGCCGACACGCGCTGGTTGGCCTTGACGAGCGACAAGAGTCATGTCGGTCTGTTCGTGACGATGCAGGAGCCCTTCAATTTCAGCATCTACAATTACGATGACGACAACCTTACGGCTGCTCGTCGTATCAACCAACTGAATCCTACGGATTTCTTTACGGTGAATGTGGACTACAAGCAAGCGCCACTTGGCACGGCCACTTGCGGACCAGGTGTGGATGAGAAGTACGTGTTGGGCAACCAGGTGTATGAATACACGGTACTCCTTCGCGCTTACGACAAGACGCAAGACCCCATTGAACTGACCCGTTTCCAAGTACCGGATGCGACCTCCATGATGCTGCCGACCCCCGAAATCAAGGCGACGATGGCAGGGAAGGAAGACTTCCGCATGTTCAACCGTCCGCTGACCATCTATATGTCATGCGCTGACCCGAAGGCAGAGATCCATTACACCACTGACGGCAGCGATCCAACGATGAACTCCCCTAAATACAAGTCGTCATTCGTTATTGTCAATACTAGCACCATCAAGGCCAAGGCCTTCAAGAAAGGTGAGATGTCCTCGTTTGTGGCCTTGCGTCAGTTCAACCGCTTGAACATCAAGAACACGACCTTCGTCA
>DAIOUZ010000062.1:7310-15903 GCA_036759285.1 Candidatus Limiplasma sp.
CCCGTGGAGCGTTACGGCAAGGATGCCGACATCGCCTTGATGGACGGCAAGAAAGGCGTTCCTGATGATTTCTACAACGACTGGCTGGGCTTCCAAGGTGTGGACATGGAGGCCACCATCGAACTGGCCGTCCCAACCAACATTAACATAGTGAAAGTTGGTTTTTGTCATGAGCCCCAATCTTGGGTGATGTGGCCTAAGAGCGTGTGGGTCAGCTTCTCGAAAGATGGTAAGGAATTTACCGACTGGCAGATGGCCGAGTTGCCCGTCTTCGACCGTCCCGACAAGATGAAAGGCTTCGGCCGAATCGAGGCCCGTCTTCGCACCGACGGCAAGCAATGGAAATTCGTTCGCGTCAAAGTGGAAAACCAAGGTGTCTTGCCCGAATGGCATCCTTACGCAGGCGAGAAGGCCTGGATTATGGTGGATGAGGTGAGTGTTGAATAGTTTAGAGTTCATTTGTAATCGTACATAAATAATCAGACTAATATGGACAACAGTCTTAAAAACAAACTGAAACAAGATAGCCGTTATCTTCAAATCTCTATCCCATACGATAAGGAAGACAAATTGATACGCTTTGATGATGGTGTGATGACCGAATTGGAATGCGACGAGGAATTTACACCTCCAATGCTCAATGCAGAAGACCAATTGTTGGAATTTGTCATTGATTTGAAAGAAGGTAAGATGCTAAATTGGAACTATGAAGGAGGCTACTTGAGAATGTGGGCAAAAGTGTGTGACAGTGGCTCATACACATTGTTGGACTCCGAAAAGAAACCAATATGGCAAATCCGTGGCTATGTGCCGAACAAGCTCATACCGCCATTTGAAAACGGCTATGGCGATTACATTGAAATGGCGATAGAAGCTGATGGAACAGTCGTTGATTGGCCAGCGAAGCCTGACTTTTCAGATTTTGTTTCAGATGGCAGATCTCCAGAACCAATTAAGACCAACAAATGGCATCGGGCCGAAGAGGCCTATTGGCATGTGAGAGGAATGAAGTTAAACAAGGAGGAAATTGAATGGTTGGTTGAGAAATTGCAGGTGCTGTCGTAAGATATTGATTATCATAATATTTTCTTGCTAAATAACAAAATATAATGGCAACTTACCAATCCATAAAAGAACTAACGAGAGGACTACAGCAGGGCGCAAAACTGCTGAATGATATGTTTTTGAAGAGAAAAACGGTTGCCATCAAGTATGATGATGCTCTTGAAACTTTGGATGGAGATGAGAATAAACTAAAACATCTTATCAACTTTGGTGTAATTGTCCAAACTGGGGATTTCTTGGAGTTGGATGATACCTATCAAAGGTTTTTCGAAGAGGTTTTGGCTGTCAATGAGGACATAAACATTGCTTCAGTCCAAACTTTTATTGGCAAATTGAAATTAGGAATTGACTCTTATTTGGCCGCTGAAAATAATAGTAGAAAAACGCAGTTTCTGAAAGAAATACGGCATACTTTCAAAAGCATAGAGAACGCTACGCGAAGGAATGTTGTTGACCTAAAGCGCAATGTTGATGATACCTATAAGCAAGAACCTAATTTCAAGATTAAAGAATTAAGACTAAAGGATTTTGACGAGAAAGCGAAACAGATTGGAGAGTTAATCAAGCAAACGGAAAATGTCATGGAGGAACAAACGATATTCTTTGCCAATGCGACGGATATTGGAATGAAACAAACCCTTAATGAAATCAGGGTCGGTTTGAAAGAATCCGCTCACGGACTGATTGCCATTTCTGCTCAGATTATTGATTATCTGAATCGCATCGAGTATCAAAGTAAACTTGTCAGGAAAACTCGTCAGTTGAAATACTTGAAAGACCAGTTTATGATAGAAGAAAGCACTGATGTCAAAGAACTTCTTTCAAAGGCCAATGATGTTTGGATGGAGAAACAACCAAAGTATTTGACAAAAGTTTCGTTGGACTTTTTGCGCAATGATGATGCCGCTCTCGAAATACTTTGCAACATTCGCAAACGGCTTTCCAAAAAAGTAACTATCAAGTCCAGACTCGCCGAGAAAATCGACGAAAAGTATCTTGAAGAGCAACAGGAAACCACTCGGATGTTTAACCATCGAGAAATCATTAATGGTTTTCTGGCTCAAAGTTTAGACCTATTTAATTATGTGTGGAATTATCAATTTGAAAACGAGACCGATCAAGAAATGCGATTAGTGCTTTTCTTACAATTGGCTTCTCAATACAATGATAATCTGCAATATACATCTGATTATAAGATAATGAACAATGTTGAATATCCTATCATTTATCCGCGATGAAATATACAAGTGAAGTTTTCCAACGCCTTAGCAGAGGGCAATTTATTTCCAGCAATAGCATTGATGCCGAGACGCGTGCTATATACAATGATATTGAAGACAATCAGCAGCAGTATGAGGACTATTTTAATCAGATTGATTTTCAATTGTCAGCAGGCGAAGGATTCTATTATTTCAGTCGAAAAGAGTCTAAGGTAATAGTGGAGAACAAGTTGCAATCACTATTCTCGTGGATAGATTATCTTGATTTCTTTAAGACCTACGACACGACTTTTGGCGCAGGCACACAATTCAACCTTGCACAGATAGAAATTCGTCTTTCTACTGATTTGGAGTTGAAAGAAAAACTATCACAATTGTTTGCTGACAAATCTTCCAACCGTGATAAAATTGAAGCATTGGCGCAAGCTTTAGTGAATATGGGATTTGCAGAGCAGGTCAATGAGATGGAGGAACTGTACCAAGTGACGTCGGCTTTCCATTACATAGAGCAAATTATCATGTGCATTAATATCAATGAGGAGGTGAAAGATGAGATACCTGAATAAAATTGTTTTTATCAACAGTGCGCATGTACCATACGCTGAAATTAAATTAGATGGTAATGTGCATTTTATTGGTAATCAAGGTGTTGGAAAATCTACTTTGTTGAGGGCGATTCTGTTTTTCTATAATGTGGAGAAAAACAAACTTGGCATACGCACTCAATATGGACAGAAGAGTTACGATGAGTTTTATCTGCCTTATCCCAATTCGTATATTATTTATGAAGTGTGTCGCGAGACGGGCAATTTCTTCGTGATGACATTCATTTCGAGTGGGCGAACGGCTTTTCGCATTGTGGATTGTGCGTATGATAAGCACTTTTTTGTGCAAGAAGACGGCAATGTCCGCTATGAATGGGGGCGTATCAGTGAACAAATAGGCACGAAGATATTCAAAAGCAACATCATTCGCGGCTATGAGGAATTTCGTGACATTCTTTATGGCAACAACCAAAGCCAGATTGTGGACAAAAAACTGCTACGATTTTCCTTATTGGAAAGCCCAAAGTATCGGCAAGTTCCGTTAACCATCCAAAACATTTTCTTGAACCAGAGTTTGGAGTCGCGGGTTATCAAGGACACCATTATCGACTCGATGGACTTTGCTGGAGATAACATTGACTTGAACCTGTATCGGGAAGAAGTGAAGAACTTCCGCCAACAATATGACGATATTTGGAAATGGTATAAAACAGAGAAAAACGGACGGGTCAAGGTCAAGGTTGAGGCGGATGCTGTCATCGAGAAATACACCCAGTATGAGTACACTCGAAAGATTATCAATGAATTGTGCGCTCATTTGAATTATGCCCTTGAGCGTGATGCCAAAAGGTTGCCTCTATTGGCGGAGGAAGAATTGAATTGCAGTCAAGAACTGTCGCGCCAAAAGAGATTGCTCGGTGAGGAAGAGGGAAAGTACAACGCTGAACGTGACAAACTGAATCAAGAAGATGGTGCCTTGAAAGCATTTCTTGATCAGGCTAAAACCAAACGAAAGCACTATGAAGACATTAGCATTGAGCGAATAATTGAAAGAATAGGGAAGGAGGGTGAACTTAAAATCCAACAGCAAAGTCTTCAACATCAGGAAGAAACATTGACGAGTAAGAACCAGAGCATTAAATCAAAATATGATGCGTTGCAACAAGAGGCTGATAATCAGTTGCGGGAATACAAATTGCAATCAGGGCAACAACTCAATGAGATTGAGCATAAGTGTACGGAAGCTTTGGCCCGTTTGCAATCGGAACTGAATGATCAGAAGGAAGAGATTAGGAGCCAATGCCAGTTGAAATTGGAAGAAAACCAAAAACAATTGGATGATGCAAAGGAAGAGAAGAATAACTTCAAACTTCAGGAACAGCGTGTAAGACAAGCAAATCCCTATCAGGAAATGATGGATGAGCAAGATAGAAAGATGAAGGATTTACAGGAACGCAGCAACCAACTTTATCGTGATTCTTCTAATAAGCAGTCGGAAATCGACCGAATCAAAAATGAGGTTGCCATGAAGCGTAAGGACATGGAAACTGCTTGTGACAAGTTGGTCGTTTCGTTGCAAAACAATATTGATCAACTTTCTGCCGAAATAGGAAAGTTGGATGACATGTTGCACCGACAGAAAGGCTCTTTGGTGGAATGGTTGGGTGAAAATTTGACTGGTTGGGAGGAAAACATCGGTAAAGTCCTTGATGAGGATGCCGTGCTTTATAACACATCGCTTAACCCTCGACTCAAAGATTCATCGGACACGATTTATGGAGTCGAGATAGATGTTGAAAACATAGAAAAGACTGCCAAAACCCCCGATGAGATTAAGTCAAAGAAAGCTGAGTTGGAACGTCAATCGGAGTTGTTGCATAAACGGATAAAGGATGAGCAACAGCAATTAGGGGCAAATATAACTGAATTGGAACGCAAGCCTAATGCCCGTTTGAAACAACTGAGGTTGGAAAAAATGAATGTCGATGCCGAGTGCAACCAGATTCCCATGCGTATTGAAAAAATAAAGAAAGAAAAGGTGGACGCGGAAGAAAAGTTGAAGAATTGGCGCAATTCTGAACTTGACAGATTGCAACAGAAGTTGGGTGAGGTGGAAAAAAACATCGAAGCCATTGGTAAACAAAGGCTGGTAATAATAACACAACGTGACAAAGATTTGGAAAATGCACGCAGGTTATTTGACAAACAGAAGAAAGAATCAGAAACTGTTTTTGACCAACAAAAGGCATCCGTGAAATCAGGGATTGAAAAGAAAGAACAAGAAACATCTCGTCGTAAAGGCAAACTTCAGGCTCAAATGGATGCAGAATTGAAAGGAATGGGCGTGGATGTTAATCAGTTGGCGGAAATACGCCGACAACTTCAGACCGTGAATGATGAATTAAGGTTTATCGAAGGACATCGTCCTGACTATATCTCTTGGCAAAACGATACTCGCGATTATTTTAATGTAGAGCAAAAAAAGAAGGATGAGCGAAAGCAGGTGCAACAGGAAATCGACGACTTGCAAGAGAAATTCAAGAAACGCAAGCAGAACTATGAAAGCAAAATTGCCGAGTTGTCAAAAGACCTTCGATTATTGCAGGACGAGCAAAAACAATTGAAAGAAGGAATCAGCCGCGTTCAGGCGTTTATGAACACCCCTTCGTGTCCTGCTGACTTGATGAATGTGGAAAAGCAAGAAACCATGAAACCATTGGGAGACATCATGGACGAATTGCGTGACAACATCAGTGGTCAGCAACATAAAATGGAAGATTTCAAGCAGGCAGTTATTACATTCAAGAGCAATTTCTCTCCACAAAACACTTTCCATTTTCGCACCGAGTTCAATTCTGATGCAGACTATACGGAATTTGCTGCTGAGTTGAACGAGTTTTTGAGCAATGCCAAGATTGAGCAATATCGTGTGCGTACAAGTCAGCAATATGCCACGATTATTAAGCGTATTGCCCATGATGTGAGTGACTTGGACCGTCACAAGGCCGATATTCGCTCCACCATCAACGAAATCAACCGCGATTTTCGGGAAAACAATTTCGCTGGGGTTATCAAGGAAATAGAGTTGCGAGCCGTGGAAAGCAATGACCGACTGATGCAACAACTATTGAACATCAAGCATTTTGATGATGAACATGGCTACGACATCGGCCAGTTGAATCTGTTTTCGGCAGCAGACACCTTGAACCACACAAACGAGCAGGCCGTAAAACTGCTGATGACTCTCATTGACATGATGGATTTGGAACAGAAGCGCGATGGTATCACATTATCAGACACTTTTAAATTGGAGTTCAAGGTTAAAGAGAACGATAATGACACCGATTGGCAGGAAAAGATTACCAATGTGGGTTCATCGGGGACTGATATTTTGGTGAAAGCCATGGTGAATATCATGCTGATCAATGTATTTAAGCGAAAGATTTCCCGAAAATTTGGTGATTTCAAGTTGCATTGCATGATGGATGAAATAGATATGTTACATCCAAACAATGTGGAAGGCATACTGAAGTTTGCAAATGTGCGAAACATTTATCTGATAAACAGTTCCCCCACGACATATAATGCCCAAGCCTATAAATACACATACTCGTTAAGCAAGGATGAGCGAAATAATACTGTAGTAAAAGCCTTATTGACAATCAGATGAAGAAAACCGCTGGACTAATAGAAAAATTGATTCGGCTTGCGAATGGAGAAGCCCTGCCTTCCAGCAGTTTGAAAGGCGAATGGTTTGAACAAATGCTGGCAGATGGAATACTAGTGTCCATTACTCATGGCAGTCATAAGAGTTTCCGAGTTGCAAATGCGGACACTTTTAAACATTACCTTGTCAGCCAGTATGATATTCGCGATTTGAAGCAGACTTTTGAGATGCTTTCAGAAGAAAATCCTAATAGGGCTTTGCAAGTAAATGTGGTAGGAGATTCAAAATATGTTCGGCAACGTTCATTCAGGGGCTTCCTCGTAAACAGTTATCAACTCATCGCCGCGATATTAAATGGAAAACCCATCACGATATGTCCGCCAGAGGGAAGTTTTGTTTTTGTTTCTGACTATCAACATTTTTCTGTAGCAAAAGACGTGGTGATAGTTGGGATTGAAAATGCGGAGAATTTTTGCCATATCAGATGTCAAAAACAACTGTTTGCCGCATACGAAAAAGTCTTGTTTGTGTCTCGTTATCCACAGAATGGTGATTTGGTCCGATGGCTTCGGTCTATTCCCAATAACTATGTCCATTTCGGCGACCTTGATTTGGCGGGTATTGCCATTTATCAAAACGAGTTTTATAGGCATTTGGGAGAACGTTCGTCTTTCTTAATCCCAGACGATTATGAAGAACGCATATCTTCAGGAAACCAGGAAAGGTATGACAAACAATTGCCTCAATATGGGAAAATGATAATTCAAGACCAGAGAATTGCTTCTGTATTGTCGTGTATTCATCGTCACCATAGGGGATATGATCAAGAAGGTTATATTGTGAATAGAATGCTTTTTTGAGTCCAGAATGGACGGTCCTACCACACCCCGATTTGCAATGTCGGGTTTTTATAATAAGACGGATGACAATGATAGGCCGCAGCTATAGATGCCCGCTAACGTACATGCAAGCATCGGCATGACATGGCTGCAGTGTGCCCTAGCCGATGAAAAAAGGATGCTTTCAGCTATCCCCGGACAATAAAAACCGTTATATTTGCCTCGATAATAATCGTCAAGAGGTACAGAATTGAACATGCCGGAAAAATTCAAAGACAAATATAGGATTCCGTCGAATCGTTTGCGGGGATGGGATTATGCCAGCAACGGGCATTATTACATCACCATCGTCACCGCAGGGCGCAATAGGTTGTTCGGGAAAATCGTGAACGGTGAAATGGTGTTGAACGATTGGGGACAAATTGTTTATGACGAATTTTTCAAATCGTTCGAAATGCGCGCCGAATTGTTTTTGGGCGAATTCGTTTTGATGCCCGACCATTTGCATGCCATCGTCATATTGGATAAAACGAAATGTTTGGATGATGGGGCGTGTGGGGATGGTTTGCATGGGGATGTGTCGTTCGGGGATGTTGCGCACGGCCATGTAGAGACGCACGGCCGTGCGTCTCTACTCCAATCGCGACCGCAACCCCAACCGCGACCGCAACCCCAACCGCGACCGCAATCCCAATCGTGGTTCCAATCGTGGTCGCAATCCCAACCCCAAACCCAACAATCCCAACCCACACCGACAACGATACCGACACCCCAACGGCAATGTGTCACATCATTTCCCCCAATGGACGACCACACACCCTTGCAATTCCAACGCCAACCCCAATCCATTTCATCGTTTGTGGCCGGATTCAAATCGGCAACGGTCAAACGGATTGACGATTGGATTGATGCCAACCAACCGACCATGGCGAAATTCAACAAAAATAATCCCCTGTGGCAATCGAATTATCACGACCATATCATTCGCGACGTAATAGAATACCAATACATTGCGGAATACATTTTGCGTAATCCGATAGATTGGCGGGAGGATGAATCGAATGAAGAATGAAAAACGGTCCAAGGATACGTATTTGCTCCTAAATGTATATATTTGCAACACGAATATGGATAGACGAGAATTTATTAAAGTCGCTTCAGTAGGGGCCTGCGCCGCAGCCTTGCTTCCTTCTGTCGGTGGCTTGGTGACTGGATGTGCTCCTCCTGTCGTCAGTGATGGTGATAGTGTCGGTGACA
>DAIOUZ010000063.1:0-10733 GCA_036759285.1 Candidatus Limiplasma sp.
AAAGACGAACCATTTCCACCCCGAGGTCGGTATCGTGCTCGGCTCTGGATTAGACGGATTGGCAAGTGCCATCAAGGTTGAGCATGTGATTTACTATTCGGAGATGCCCAACTTCCCCGTCTCTACAGTGAAAGGGCACAGCGGACAACTCTTGTTTGGTACCGTTGCAGGTCGTCGAGTCATTGCCATGCGAGGCCGTTTCCACTACTACGAGGGCTATCCCATGAGCGAGGTCACACTCCCTATCCGCATGATGATGCGTTTGGGCATCCAATTCCTCATCGTCTCCAACGCTTCCGGCGGTCTTAACCCGAATTTTCACGTGGGCGACATCATGATCATCAACGACCAAATCCACACCATGCCCAATCCACTGATTGGACCGCATGACGAACGTTTCGGTGAACGCTTCCCCGATATGAGCGAGCCTTACGACAAACGCCTCATCAAGTTGGCCGACGAGATTGCGATGGATAAAGGGATATGGGTGCAACACGGTGTGTATTGTTCCACCTCTGGCCCGACCTACGAGACTCCAGCCGAATGCCGTTATTTCCGCATCATTGGTGCCGACACCATCGGCATGTCCACCACGTCCGAGGTCATCGTGGCACGTCAAGGCAAGCTGCCCGTCTTTGGCCTGTCCATTGTCTCCGACATGGGCAACATCTTTGGGGTGGACCACACTAGCACCATCACCCACGAAGAAGTCATCAAGGCTGTGAGCGCGGTGGAAACAAAACTCGTCGTTCTCATCACCGAACTCATTCGCCGCTCGTCCGAAATCCAGTTCTGATGGCCGTTTATTTCGTCACGGATTTTCACTTAGGCATCCCCTCTCTTGAGGACAGCCAAGAACGTGAGCGCAAGCTATTGCGTTTTTTGGACGGTATTCGTCCCGACTGCGAGGAGCTTTACCTGATGGGCGACCTTTTCGACTTTTGGTTTGAGTATAAGACTGTGATTCCGAGAGGCTTCGTCAGGTTGCAAGGCAAGTTCGCCGAGTTCACCGACGCAGGCATACCCGTGCACATGTTCATTGGCAACCATGACCTTTGGAGTTTCGGCTACCTGCATGACGAACTCGGACTTGAGATGCACCGCGAACCAGTTGTTAAGGCCATCAAAGGCAAGAAGTTCTTTTTGGTCCACGGCGACGGTAGAGGGCCAGGCGACAACGGCTACAAATTCCTGAAAAAGGTGTTTGAATGCAAGTTCAACCAATGGCTGTTCCGATGGTTGCATCCCGACATTGGCATTGGTCTGGCTTTGAAATGGTCGCACAATCACCGCCTGAAAAAGCTCAAGAACGAAGTGGAACGTGGCTATTACGACGACATTCCCAAAACCCGCCTTTACCAATATGCCCAAGAGCAAGCTCAACTCGACCCAAGCATCGACTTCTTTGTCTTCGGCCACCAGCACAAGCCCATGCAGTACAAGACTGGCGACCATGCTTTGACGACCGTTGTGGGGAATTGGATTTATGATTTCACTTACGCAGTCTTTGACGGAGAAACCGTTTCCTTGAAACAATTCAACGATTAAATAATCCAACAAATATCAATTTAACAAACAAACAATTCAACATGAAAGTAACCGACAAGTACATTGATGAAAACAAGGATCGTTTCCTTGAGGAATTATTTGAACTTATTCGCATTCCGTCCATCAGCTCGGAATCTGCGCACAAGCAAGACATGATCCGTTGTGCCGAACTTTGGCGCGACAATCTGCTGAAGGCTGGTGCCGACAAGGCCGAGGTGATGCCTACCGATGGCAATCCCATCGTCTATGGTGAGAAAATCATCGACAAGAAGAAGCCCACCGTGTTGGTCTACGGCCACTACGATGTGATGCCCGTCGACCCCATCGAGTTGTGGAACACTAACCCGTTTGAACCGGTCATCAAAGACGGCAAGATTTGGGCTCGTGGCGCTGATGACGACAAAGGTCAGTCGTTCATGCATGCCAAGGCCTTTGAGACCATGGTCAAGACCGACTCCCTCCCCTGCAACGTGAAGTTCATGCTCGAAGGTGAAGAGGAGATCGGCTCGGGCAGCCTTGCCAAATGGATTGTCAAAAACAAAAAGCTTGTGAAAGCCGATGTCATTTTGGTGTCCGACACCTCCATGATTGCCGCCGATGTGCCGAGCATCACCACAGGCTTGAGAGGTCTCGCCTACTGGGAAATCGAAGTCACCGGTCCGAAAGCCGATTTGCATTCCGGTCTTTTCGGTGGTTCCGTGGCCAACCCCTTGAACGTCCTCTGCGAGATGATTGCCGAGTGCACGGATAGGAACAACCGCATCACCATCCCGCATTTCTATCATGACGTTGAGAAATGCTCCAAACACGAGCGCGAATTGCTCAACATGGCACCTTATGACGAGAAAGAATACATGAACAGTCTGGGTGTGAAGGCTTTGCGTGGCGAAAAGGGCTACACCAAAATCGAGCAAGTGGGCATCCGTCCCTCCTTCGACCTTTGCGGCATGTGGGGTGGCTACACTGGCGAAGGCAGCAAGACCGTGCTTCCTTCCAAGGCCTACGCCAAGCTCTCCTGCCGTTTGGTGCCACACCAAGACCATGAGAAGATTGCCAAATTGGTGCAGAAATATTTCGAAAAGAACGCCCCCGACTACGTCACCGTGAAGGTCACGCCGTTGCATGGCGGCGAGGCTTACGTCTGCCCCATCGACCTGCCGGCATACAAGGCTGCCGAGGCTGCCTACATGAACACCTACGGCAAGCAACCCATCCCAATGCGTTCAGGCGGCTCCATCCCGATTATCTCCACCTTCGAGGAAGTGTTGGGCATCAAGTCCATCCTCATGGGCTTCGGCCTCGGCGAAGATGCCATCCACTCACCCAACGAGAACTACCGCCTCGACCACTTCTACAAGGGCATCGAGACGATTATTGCGTTCTATCAGCATTATGCTGAGATGGCGTAAACTATTGAAACACATAGAAACGAAAAAGAGCGGCAAATGCCGCTCTTTTTCGTTTACTTCGAGAACATCACCTTCTCGCTGTTGAACATTCGAGTCAGGACCCAAACAGCCACGCCAGTGTACACCACATTGGCGGCCAGGGTAACGATAACGGGCATCCATTTCATCTCGTGGGCGAAGACAGAAGTCATCACCTGAATGGAGTTGTAGAAGGGAATCAGGTAGGCCGACAGATTCTCTGGAGCACCGCTCTGGAACATAGGCGTCAAGCCACAGAACATCACCACCAGCATGAAAGGCGTAATCATTGTACCAGCGTTCTTGACATCCTTAGCCAGCGCCGACAATATACTGACGACCGAGGCCATGATGAGCACCGTGGCAAAGATAATGAGCAGTATCACCAAGTAGTCGGAACCCGTAAAGTTGAGTCCCAGCTCCACACCTGTCTCGTCGGTTGGTATCATCTTGGGCAGTGAAAGCACAATGCCGATGAAGCTCGAGATACCACTCAGCAGTGCCATGCCACTCAGCGACACCACTTTACCCAAGGCCAGCTCGTTTCTCTTCAAAGGGGTTACCAGGAGGGTAGCTATAGTGCCACGTTCCTTTTCGCCCGCAATGGAGCTAGGCGCGATGGCCATCACACCACTGAAGAGCAGCATCAAGATGAGCATCGGGATGAGTTTTGACAAGATGCTGCCTAGCATTTCGTCGCTACTGGCCAAGTCGAAAGCAGTCTCTTCCGAATCAGCGCGGTTGATGTCGAAGCGGTTGCTCAGTTGGTCCTCGTAAGCCGAGAGTGAGGCTTTGAGGATGTGGTAGACGCGGCTCGAGGCATTGTTAGCTGAGTTATAATAGATTTCCACGTTGGGTGCCGCCACGCCACTTTGAGGGTCGTAGGTGGACACCAGTTCGTCGAACGCTTCAGGGAAACGCATCAGTACCACGTTGAGGTCCTTGCTTTCCAATTTATCGATATCCTCTTGAGAAACAGATTGTTGTGAAACAGTGGTAGCAGGTATGGCATCTATCAACGGTGCCATGCTCGTCGGGAGATTCTCTACGCACAAAGTCACCATAGCATCTGTTCCTTCAGTGGCCATCCTTTTCATGGCCATGCCCATGAAGCTGTAGATGAGATAAATCAACAGACCTGGCATGATGACCGTGGTGAACAGCATCTGTCGGTCACCGAAGAAACGAGCGAACTCTTTCTTAATGATGGTTAGGGTGTTGCTTTTCATTCCTCACCTCCTTTCACTTCTTTGTACATTTCGAAGAAACGGTCTTCCATCGTCATGCCAGCGCACACTTCTTCGAGGGTGCCACAGGCAATCATGCGACCGTCGATGATGATGCCCACTCTGTCGCACAAACGCTCCACGAGGCTAAAAATGTGCGTACTGAGGATGATGGTCTTGCCCTCGTCGCGTAACTCCTGCAGGTAGTCGGTAACGGTGCGCGCAGTCAAGACGTCAAGTCCATTGGTGGGTTCGTCGAAGATGATGATGTCGGGGTTGTGCACCAACGAGATAACCAGCGAGAGCTTTTGCTTCATGCCGGTAGAGAGGTTAGCCACCTTTACCTCGGCAAACTTGTTGATACCAAAACGTTTAAACATCTTGGCCTTGCGTTCTGCGATCACTTCAGGCGCGATACCGTATAGTTGCGAGAAAAAGTCGAACAGGTAATTCGGTGTAAAGAAGTCTTCCAATTTCAGCTCAGAAGTCAAGAAGCCGATTTTGGCACGCACCTGCTCCGGCTGGCTCACAACGGAACAATCGTCGATGAAGGCATCACCTTTATCAGGAACGATAAGCGTAGCCAACATACGCAATGTGGTGGTCTTTCCAGCACCGTTGGGGCCCAAAAGACCAAAAATCTCACCTTTGTTGGCGGTAAACGAGAGGTTGTCAACCGCGACAATCTCCTTTCGCTCTGTCCTTTCTATTTTCTGTTGTTTGCGAGAGAGCTGAAAAGTCTTGCTCAAGCCCTCTACACGAAGAATCTCATTCATAGGACTTATTCCTTTATGATTTGCTTGTATTTCAGCTTGGTCACTGCACCAAACTTGCTCAATTCCTTTTTGTCGATCTGCTTCTCGTTGCCCGACATCATGATGACCACAGGGCGGTCCTTAATCATGCGGTCGTAGAAGCTTTGCACATCTTCGAAGTTGGCATTGCGGATGAGTTCCGTGACTTCGCCACGCGGATCGTGGTCATAACCTTGCTTCATCCAAAACTGCACCGTAGAAGGCATACTTCGGAAATTGACATAATTGCTCGCACGCGATTTCAGCAGGGCCTCCTTCGAGGCGTTGAATTTCTCCATGCGCACAGGCATATTGACAATCAAGTCCTTAAAAGCAGTCATGCCATCCAAAGTCTTGTCGGACTGTGTGCCGAGGAAGCCATAGAGTTGGCCCGGCTTGCGCTCCAGATCATCGTAACTATAATAGGCATAGGCCGTGTAGCCCAAGGAACGGAACTCTCTAATCTCCTGAAAGACGATGGAATACATATCAGTTCCAAAATACTTGCTGAACAGAGAAGCCATGGCTTCGTCCTTGGTATTCAGTTTCTCACCAGGCACATGGAAATAGATGTTGCTTTGACGGAACTTTTTGTTAGAGGCAATGAAAACCTGAGGCTCGGTGAACTTCCTTTCGACATACACTTTCTCTTGTCCCTTTTGAGCATTCGAGCGCACCAATTGGTTTTCTTTCAGCATATTCGCCACCAACTTCGGATTGGTATTGCCGCTATACAACACATAACCGTCATATTTAAAGGCTTCGGCAACCTCAGCCAGCAGTTCTTCTCCTTTCTTTTTCTTCCATTGTTTCAAAGGCGTAAAGTTCAGATAAACAGATTGGTCGCCGTACAAGGCATACGCACGGACAGCGCGCGCCCATGTGGAAGCATCGTCACGCGAGGCCTTGAGATCGCTCTGTTCTGATTCCACCAAAGTCTCGATATACTTCTCATCGTTTGAAGGATGAAACAGCTTCTGGTTACACAATGCCATGATGTCGTTCAAGTCCTTCTCGAAACCATTCATACGCACTGTCAAATGGTTGTCGTTGGAGAAAACGCTGATTTTCGCTCCTATTTTCTGCAAAGCGAGTGCAAACTCCTCAAATGATTGGGTTTCGGTGCCTTGGTAATCAAGATATTGTACCGCACGACTCAAGTCAGGGTCGCTGAAAGTTCCATAGTTGAATACCACCTGAAGGTTGAAAAGGTCGTTACGAGGGTTGGCGGAGGAGTATAGTTTGAAGCTGTCGTTCACCTCCGTAATCTTCACATCCTCACCGAATTTGATGACCTGCGACTTCACTTCGGGAACTTCTTGCGCCTCGATAGCCTTGGCAAAATCCGACTTGGCCTCGGTGTTCTTGGCCTCGATGGGTTTCCAGTTGGGCTTATCGACCTTATCCTTGGCGGGGAAACCCATCTTGGAGCGTACATCCAAATAGTCGTTACCGAAATACTTGTTGGCGATGGCCACGACCTCGTCTTTGGTAATGGTCTTTAGTCGCTCAGTTTCAGCCAGATAATCCTCGTAGGTCATGCCTCTCATTTCCAATTCAAGGAAAAGACTGGCAAGGCTATTAAAACTTTCCATGTCATAAATCCTGCTCGTCAAGGAGCTAAAGCGCATGGCCTCAAAGAGGTCATCGCTGAAATCACCTTTCTTCAGGCGGTCGAGGCAGGCGAAAATCAATTTTTCGGCATCCTCATGCGACTGGCCCAGCAGTTTCGGGATATAAATCATCACATTGCCCCCATAATCCTCCAACGAAAGCGGCATCAGCATAGCAGCCATAATCTTGTTATCAAGCATGAGTTTGTCGGTAAGACCCGTCTCGCCGTTGCTGAAAATGCTGCAAGCCAAATTCAAAGGCAGATAATCGGGGTCTGAGATTTTGACGCCTGGGAACACCAAGGCACCCATCTTGATAGGTGTCATCTTCACCTCCTTCACAGTCGGGCCGTTGAACTTGGGCAAGTTGTAGGTCGGTTCTTTGGGAAGTTTGCCACTGTGCCATGTGCCAAACTTCTCTGCCACCATAGGCTCGACCTCGTCGATGTCGAAATCACCGACAAGAATAAGGGTCATATTGTTGGCTACATAATAGGTGTTGTAAAATTCACGCATCTTGCTGGTTTGCGGGTTTTTCAGATGCTCTGTATAGCCGACAATGGGGCGACCGTAAGGATGCTCACCGAAAGCTTCCTTGAAAAGATACTCTTTGAAAGCGTTGACAGGACTGTCGCCATACATGTTTTTCTCCTCATACACTGTTTCCAACTCCGATTGGAACAGGCGGAACACGGGGTTGCGGAAACGTTCCACATACACGTCCATCCACTTGGAAAGTTGGTTCGACGGGAAAGTGTTGTAATACATGGTTTGGTCGTAGGCCGTACCTGCATTCAAGCCTTTGCCACCCATCTGTGTGAGGATGACATCCACCTCATTCGGGATGGCATAATCAGCTGATTTCTGCGATAAGGCATTGATTTTTTGTTGGATAGCTTGCCTTTCAGCAACATCCGAGGTCTCATGCAAGCGGTCATACATCAGGTCGATACTATCCAAAAACACCTTCTCGGCCTCCCAGTTGGTCGTGCCAATTCGGTCCGTTCCCTTGAACATGATATGCTCAAAATAATGCGCCATACCCGTTGCATCCGTTGGGTCGTTTTTGCTGCCCGCGTGGACATAAACGGCACCGTAAATCTCAGGTTGTGAGTGTTCTTCACACATCACCACCTTCAGTCCATTGTCCAAATGGATGGTTTTTGTTTTCAGTTCGCCTTGCTGGGCGAAGGCAAATGTGGTTCCTAAAACAAAGAGGAACAGGATTAATAGTTTTTTCATTTTGTTTTATTTTTTACTGTCATTCAATTCCAAACACATTTTTATACTGGCCAACGATATAGGCATCCACCCAATCGTAATATTTGTTCATCGCGTCAGCATCCTGTGACTTACGATAACCAACCAAGGCTTCCTCGCCAAGGAGCATCACCTCATTTTCCATCGGGAGAATGCGCTGCAAAATACCCGTCCCCTTTTTGTTCATCAACTTGGAAAGGTCACCGTAGAACTCCACATTGCCTCTTTCGAGTGAAAACACACGCTCTTTCAGTTTCAGACCCATTTCGTTCAGTCGGGAATGACCTGTCCCATCATCCGTGACGATGGAAGGCAGTTTGCCAGATGTGGTAAGCACCAATGGGATGGCGACGGTAGTCAAAGGCCAGCCGATGATGGTCCAACTGACGGTATTGAGCGGAGACTCGTCGGGCCTGACACCTTGCACCAACACTACAGAAGCCGAAGAATATCGGGCAATGTAGTCATGGAACGAGACATAACGTGTATCCTCCTCGATCTCAGGCATAAAATCATGCATGTCGAGTTTGGTCACGCCATGTTTCAGATAACGGGAAATATGGGTAATCAAATAGTCGTGTTCCAAATGGCCTTCCTTACAAGCCTCAGCCATGAAATCGGTGATGGCTTGATAGCGCTCCACACCTTGGTCCAGCTTATGGTTACCTGTCGTACCAAAATTGGTGCGCATAAGATAACCGTCGGGAGCAACGTTGGGATCGTTCACGTCGAACTTCACATAATCGTAGTTGCCCGTTTCATAATAGGCACAACCGCCTTTGGCATCAAGCACGGCAAAATTGGAGTTAACCTCTCGAGGTTTTTTCACCGTGTCCAGCAGACGCTCGAAGTCCTCTAACGTAGCACACAATTCCAAGGCCTTACGGATAAAGATGCCGTCACCGTCAGTGTCACCGCCATCGCCGTTCATATTGTAGGCCGCCGTGTTGATGATACCGAAACCTGCCTCATTGTGACCGCCCCAAACATCATTGGGTTCCGTATCCTCAGCATTCACAAGGCCAAGATAACGATACCTTTGACCCTGAACGACAATCATCATATTGTGCACGCTCTTCGAATCGCGATGTTTGAAAATCATCGGGCGACCGTCCTTGGTGACGTTACCAGAAACAATGACCGAGGTACAAGCCTGGACAGGCTGCACCTCGGTCATCATGACTGCCAAAATAGCGAGAGCTAAAACCAGCTTCTTCATGGCAGATCAGTTAGTCGATAACATGCTGATAATACGTTCCTTCCTTGAAGTTCTTGATACCATCCTTCAGGAAATTCACAAAAGCATCCTTATCCAAATCGTAAGCGCGAGGCTTCATCAGCAGGTTGCCGTTGTGGTCCATCAGGCAGTAATAGGGCTGTGCATTAGTGCCGAACTTCGAAATCTGGAAGTCGGCATACTTACGGCCAATGGTTTTCTTTTCCTTGCCATCATAAGTGGAGGTATACCATTCATTCTCGGGCAACGTGGTCTTGTCGTCGACATACAAAGCGCAGATGACAAAGTCGTGGCGCAGCATGTCTTTCACGCGCGGGTCGCTCCACACATTGGCTTCCATTTCACGGCAGTTGACGCATCCGTGACCCGTGAAGTCGATGAAAATCGGCTTGTTGGTAGCTTTAGCAGCGGCCAAAGCCTGGTCGTAATCGAAGTAGCCTTTCAGATTATGGGCCAGATGGAAGAGGTCGGCGTATTTCGGTTCTTCATTGAACTCACCAACGGCAACGGCTTCAGTCGCACTTTGCGGTGCCACTGCCATATCGGTCAACTTAGCATCCACATAATCAATCACCTTCTCGCTGTTCTCTTCGATGATACGATTCAAGTCGAAGTCGAGGGTTTGCTTGGGCGGCAGGTAACCGGAGAGTGCCTTCAACGGAGCACCCCACATGCCGGGGATCATATAAACCACAAAGGTCAAGTCAATGATGATGAGAACGAGACGGAACACACCCAATTCTTTGACTTCCTTTTCGTCCTTGAAGCGGATCTTACCCATAAGATAAAGCCCGAGCAAGGCAAAGCATACAATCCAAATGCCAAGGTAGACCTCACGGTCAAGCAGATGCCAGTGGTAAGTTTGGTCGGCCACGCTGAGGAACTTGAAGCCCAACGCGACTTCAATGAAGCCTAATACGACCTTCACGGAAGTCAGCCAACCACCACTCTTGGGCAAACGCTGCAAAAGGTTCGGGAAGAACGCGAACAGGGCAAACGGCAGTGCAAAGGCCACAGCGAAGGCAAACATCGTCACGATGGGAGCCCAGAATTCGCCTGAGGTCGACTTGATGAGCACCGTGCCCACAATAGGACCTGTGCAGGCAAATGACACCAGCACCAAGGTCAAAGCCATGAAAAAGATGCCGCCGAGGTTTTTCGTGTTCTGCTTGCTATCGCTCTTGTTCACCATATTGCTGCCCAGCGTTATTTCAAAGGCACCGAAGAACGAGGCCGCGAAGACCATGAATACCAAGAAGAAGATGATGTTCGGCAGCCAGTGCGTAGCCAGCCAATTGAAGATGTCGGCCGTGACACTGTTGCCGCCCACCAGCCAAGTCACCAAGATGATGATTGCAATCGGCAAAGTATATAACAGCACGATGAAAATGAAATACATAAAGGCCTTGAAACGACCTTGAGCCTTGCTCTCGCCCTCACCGTGCATGAAGAACGACACGGTCATGGGAATCATCGGGAAGACACAAGGTGTGAGCAGGGCGGCAAAACCCCAAAGAATGGCTTCGAGAATCATGCCCCAGATGCTGGACTTCGTTCCAGCGGTAGCCTCAGAATAAGCGGCTTCGATCACAGCAGGCTCGCCGTATTGCAGGTCGACATCCTCCACC
>DAIOUZ010000063.1:10743-15329 GCA_036759285.1 Candidatus Limiplasma sp.
TGACCGTCCTTGCAGGCCTGATAACTGATTTCGCCCGTGACGGGGAAACCGCCGTCCTTCAGCTTGCGGAAGGTCTGGGCAAACTGAGCCGTGCCAGCAAACTGTTTGTACTCCACTTCAAAGATGTCGTCGTAATACATCGGCACATCCGTAAGGTCGCGGGCCTCGCCCACAGCCTCAAAAAACTCGGAAGTCTTGATGTCGAACACCGTGGGTAATGGTCCCAAGTCAGGCATCTTGGTGGAATAAATGTGATACTCGGGGTCGATTGTAGCCGTGGCAACAATATCGAACTCATTTTCGTTGAGGTCTTGAATAGCGACAGACCACTTAACTGGGTCGATGATTTGCGCACGGACCTCCATAGGGACGATGGCAGCGAAGGCCATCAACAGGAAGAGAAATAGTTTTTTCATATTCGTTCGTTTACTTTATTAGTCGGTGTAAAATCATGAAATGTCACTTTCATTTCGGTACAAAACTTTGCCTTCACGGGCAATGCTATCAATCAAATCCTCATTTTTGAGCATTGAAAACAAACTCAAATCAACAAAATAAGGCAGATACAAATCGTCAATCTTGGCATCAAGAAGTGCCAATTGAAGATAGGTTAAATTTCTGCCTTTCAACGTAATATCTATGTCAGATGAAATTCGATTCGTCCCCCTTGCCCTTGAACCATAGATAATGGCTTCTTCAACCTCAGGAATTGAGGCTAAGGTCTCGCGCAAAGCATTGATTTCACTATCTTTAAGTCCAAATTCCATTGTAAGTTTAAGATTGGGTGAACAAATCAGAAGAATCTTGTGAGGATAAATCTTGTGAGGATAAGGTCTTCATCTTATCATAGAAATCCGTAAATGCCTGAAAATATGAATCTTTTACTCGCAAAACCACATCCGTAGCAGTATCCTCATCGTAGTTATGCGAAGTATCGTTTCTACGTTTTATCATCTCCATCCAAACATCACTATCCTCTATCAACTTGTTTTCAAAAGCCCAGCGAATGGCATCTCTCGAGCCCATGATTTCTTTGTCAATACCTTGATAATCCGCATAACTTTTCATCAGTTTCCATGCCAATTCAAAGGTAAACTCAAAGCGCTGAATCAAGCCATCTGCTTCAAAATCATTTAATTGCCGAGCCTTCATCACATTGACCACCTCCGCCAAACGGCCTAAAGCCTTTCGGTAGCTGTTCAGTTTTTGTTCCCATCTCGGCAAAGTGTTTTCCATAACGTAGTGATTAATTGTGCAAAAATAGGAAAATTATTTGTCTATTGGATTTTGTCTGCACAGAAAAATCGTTTTCGTCGAATCGGTTACTTTGCATCGGTCGTCAATGCGGTGCCCGACCACCCAAAGAATCTCATCATCAGCGGAGACCAGCAGCCAAACATTCTGCTTTTGCCATTCCGTAAACTTCTGATCCACAAAGAAATCACTCAATAATTTGGAGCCTTTCACGCCCAAAGGATGGAAACGGTCGCCGTGTTGCCAATGGCGCAAGGTTAAAGGAAAACGAATCTTATCGGCATCCAGCAAAGCTACATTGGGCGACTTGTCGATGATGAAATCAGCAGTTTTCTCAAATTGGAAGAAACGAAGATGGATGGGCGACAAGATTTCCTCCTCTCCTATTTCGATTTGTACCACCTCATCATCACCAGGTTTTATTTCAGAGAGTTGCAGTTCGTTTCTTCCGATGACCAATTGATGTGTTGGAGAATAATACTTGTTGCCGATGCCTGTTTCCATGGCGTCATAAATGAAACGGCATTGGTCGGTGTTGAAATTATATTGGCGTAACCATTCAAAAAGAAGTTGATACGAGAACGTCGGCCCTTCGACGGGCTCAGGGGCCTTAAGAAATGCTGAATGAGGAATGTGGAATGCTGAATGAGGAATGCTTTGGATTTCACCGTTACGTTCGACAATTTGATTCAGTTTCTCTTGCAGCAAAGCTCTATAGAGTTCATTTTCAGAAGAAAGATGTTCCAAAGATTTATACAAACCTTGCCGCGCTTCAGGGTGGAGTTCGTCGAAAACGGGCAAGAGTTGGTTGCGGATTTTGTTGCGCAGATAGACACTTTCGGCATTGGTATGGTCTTCACGCCAAGTGATTCGGTTTTCAACGGCATACTGGTGGATTTGCTCCCTCGAAGCCCAAAGCATAGGGCGGATAATCATGCCGTTTTGAGGTTGCATCCCTTTCAAGCCACGAAGTCCTGCACCACGCAGCAAATTGATGAAAAAGGTCTCGGTTTGGTCGTCGGCATGATGCGCTACAGCGATTTTATTGTAGCCCAATTGCTGTCTCAGTTCTTCAAACCAAGCGTAGCGCAAATCACGGGCGGCCATCTCGATGGAAATGCCTTGCTCGGCGGCATATTGCTCCGTATCGAAACGCTTCACAAAGCACTGAATACCATTCTTTTCTGCAAACTCATGAACAAACTTTTCATCGCCATCGGACTCCGCACCACGTAAGTGGAAATTGCAGTGCGCTGCAACAAACTGCACCTTGGATTTCAGCAACAAGTCGGCGAGCACCATGGAATCGATGCCGCCACTCAAGGCCAAAATGAGACGGTCTCCTTCGGCGATGAGGTTATACCTATTAATATATGCCGCAAACTGTTCAAGCATACTTATTTCTTTTTCTTCACCGAAAAGCCGAAGCCTCCAATCTTCTCGCCCAAGCCATAGTATTTGCCGTGGGAGAATGCCAAAGGTCTGGCATGATTGAGTTGGAACGCGCCCGTGCCTTTGTCGATGAGTTTCTCTTCTGCATCAATGGCCACCACCTCGGCGATGAACATATCATGTGAGCCGAGCTCCTTCACCTCCACCACCTTGCACTCAATATTCAGCGGCGATTCCTGAATCAAAGGGGCCTTCACCACTTGTGCAGGCTCGGTGTGCAGGTGCATCTCCTTGAACTTGTTGTAGTCGCGGCCGCTGCGCACTCCGCACCAGTCCGTAGCGGCGGCCAATTCTTCCGTCGTCAGGTTGATGACGAATTCCTTGTTTTTCATGATGAGCTCGTGCGAGTGGCGTTCCTTTCGGACGGAGATATAGCACATGGGCGGGTCGGAGCAAATCGTGCCCGTCCAGCCGATGGTGATGATATTATAGTTTTCCTCGCAGTCGCCGCAGGTGACCATCACGGCGGGCAAAGGATAGATTAGCGTTCCGGGTTTGAAGGGGATTTTCATAATTCAGCAATCTCATTCTAATTGTAATTCTACTTAACCATCAAAGAAGTCTCGCTCGACATTATGTTTGGTGGCCATTTCCAAAAACTCCTCCTTAAAATCTTCAAGGTTATCATCATTATTATTTTGTTTTTCAAATATTCTAATAAATGGCATGGATATTCGAAAAGCATTGCCAGAATACAAAAAAACCAAAAAATCCATTCCTTTGGTCATCCTCCTTGGATTGAGATAATACCTTGACATATTATTCCATTCTATCAATCGGTATTCAGGGCAAAACCTCGACCCAGAAATTCTCGTCTGCTCAAGACCCTTATCGGTAATTCTAAGGTTCACTTTCACTTCTGTGAATTTGTGCCCAATAAGCCAAAAAAGCAAGCCTCCGACCAACAGCACCCCATTGGAAAGCAATTTGTCATCTTTAAACATATTAAAAAGTGGTATTGACAGTAATGCGCCAATGATAAAGCAAAAGACAACCAAAAACTCTAAGTATTTCACTATAGTATATCCTTCAGGATTCGGGATGGTCTTTTCCTCATTATCGGTTTTCTTTTGTTCTTCGCTCATGGATGATTGTATTATTCGATTGCAAAAATAATGATTTTCCCCATCATCTTGCGGAGAATAATTCGTTTTTGTATTTTTGCGCATTGAAAACAAGAAAACCATGACAATTACAGAAGAAGAACTCCAGCGCATTGTGGCAAGGGCTGTTAAGGTCGCCTTGAACGAGATTCACGGTTCTGACGAACAAACAGAATCATCCTCACCTTCAACAACAGAGGAAAAAGTTGAAGTAAAACAATTCTCGGAAGAAGAATGGGACGAGGCGAGACGTTTGATGGAATCGAACCGAGGCAAGGACGATGAGCCGAAAGTTGGAATTTTTTGGTACGACCCTCGCAAAAATGACCTTTTTGGTGTGCGCTCACATCGTGTTTCTGATTATGTAAAGGCCAATTCCCGTTCGGAATTTGGAAGCATATCGTGTTCAGAAATGCACGAAGATGTCTGGAAAAAGGAATTCCATCGACAGAAATACAAGAACGGCGGCATAGGACCTTTTACTGGTGCTTACGAAATGGTTCCTCGCGGACGCATTTTTTATAATCCTGAAAATAACGAGTTTACCATTGCCGTTGGTTCGTGGATTGCACAGTATCCACAAGCCGTAGCCTTAATCGAAGAAGAATTCAATCTGAAAGACACAAAACACGAAGTGAAAACCGCCCATCATTGGGACATTGGTCAACGATGGACGTAACATAAAAAATCCCGCCCAAACGAGCGGGATTTTTCAGTTTTAGGGTCGGCCCTTCGACGGGCTCAGGGACCTTCTTAGTCGATCGTCCAAGTCGAACC
>DAIOUZ010000063.1:15339-15706 GCA_036759285.1 Candidatus Limiplasma sp.
GAGGCCATTATCGGTCGGCCCTTCGACGGGCTCAGGGACCTTAGATTATTCGATGGTCCAGGTCGAACCGCTGTTCAGCAGGTCGTCCATGCACTTGATCTTCGAGTTGGCCTTCTCGTTTTCGATGACTTGGTCAAGGCTGTCGTTGAAGGTCGGGGCTTTCACGTCGCGGATGACGCCGATGGCGACGGGGAAATGAGGCGGCATCATGTGTGCCAGCATCATGTGGATACCCGTGTCTTCGGTGGTCTTGTCGTGGACGAGCAAGTCCTTCTCGGTGATGCCGTTCTCGCCGATGGTGACCACTTCAAGCTGGTTGCCGTTCAGGCGGATACCCTTGTCGCGGTTCTTACCGAAGATAAGCGGC
>DAIOUZ010000064.1:0-13252 GCA_036759285.1 Candidatus Limiplasma sp.
GCCGCTATGGTCGTGTGGAAAGCAAGCCCGCTGACCTGAGCTTCATGAACCGCGCAGAGATCGTGAAGTACAACGTGTACCGTTCGACCGACAACGCCAGCTACACCATGATCGGTGCAGTTGATGCTGTTGCAGGCCAGACCTACTACGAGTACATCGACACGCCCGCTGGCGCCGGTACGTACTACTATCAGGTGCGCGCCGACTACGGTGACTGCGAGTCAGATCCTGCCCAGGCAGCTGACAATCCGGATAACAACTACGTGACGGCTACCGTTGACGCCATCGGTGAGAACAGCGGTGATGTCACCCTGTTCCCGAACCCGACCAACGGCAACGTGACCATCCAAGCCGAAGGCATGAGCCGCATCACCGTGGTGAGCATCCTCGGCCAGGTGGTCTACGACAACAGAATCGATGCTGACGAATACACCTTGAACATGGGTCAGTTCAACGCTGGCATGTACATGGTGCGCGTCTACACCGAGACTGGCGTGACCGTCAAGCGCGTTACTGTCATGCAGTAAATGACAATCGGTTGATTCTGTTGAGACGCACGGCCGTGCGTCTCAACAAACCGACCGACAAAAAAGGAAAGGCAATCCGTTTGGGTTGCCTTTCTTTTTGTATTTTTGCGGTACGATTTTTGACGGACATCGACCGCCAATAATAAATTACAGAAATATGACAATCAAGGAAATACAAGACAGCATCGTTGAGGATTTCTCCATGTTCGACGACTGGATGGACCGCTATGCCATGCTGATTGAGATGGGGAAGGAGTGCCCCATCATTGACGATCAATACCGCAACGACCAATACCTGATTAATGGTTGTCAGTCGCGTGTTTGGCTTCATGCCGAGTTCAAGGACGGCAAGGTTTATTACACCGCCGACAGCGACGCGGTCATCACCAAAGGCATTGTTAACCTATTAATAAAGGTGTTCTCGGGTCAGACCCCAAAAGATATTTTGTCGGCCGACTTGTCGTTTTTGGATGAAATTGGCTTGAAAGAACATTTGAGCCCGACCCGTTCCAATGGCTTGCTCTCGATGTTGAAGCAGATGCTGCTTTATGCCGAGGCGTTTAGTTTGAAATCATAAGTAGATGCGCAAATTTAGTTTGCATAAAAGACTCGAGACTTCGAGACGCGGGACGCGAGACATGAACTTCGTCCCGTGTCCTGTAGTCCCGTGTCTCGTGTCAATATGGTGAGGTAAGTTAATACAGGAAATCCATCGGGGAATAATTGGCATAATCGCCATCCAAGCCCAATTCAGCCTTGGCCTCGTCGGATAACATGCTGATATCCCAAACGGGGTCGAACGTCAGTTCGACCTCGACTTTTTTTACACCCATGATAGCCTGTACACGAGTCTTCACCTCTGCAGGCAGGGTCTCTGCCACAGGACAGTTGGGTGCCGTCACCGTCATCACAATCTTCACGTTGCCTTCTTCATCCACATCAACGCCATAGATGAGATGAAGGGTCCAAATATCCACCGGAATCTCAGGGTCGTAAATGGTTTTTAGGACACTGATGACGGTTTCCTTTAGGTTGTTTCTTTCTTCTTCGTTCATTTCTCAAGTAAATCTTTCGCCATACCCAAGAACATCAACGCCACGGCATTGAAATCCATGTTCAAGTCCTTACTCAGGCCTACTTTATCCTTGAAGATGGCCACGTTGTACCATTGCAGGCACTGGAAAGCGCGGTGGAAGTAGAGCCGCTTCAATTCTTCCTCGGTCGGTTTGTGGCCTACATAAGTTTCCAATAAAGCCAAAGCCTTGTCGAAACCTGCATTGCCGTAACAAGCGATGTCGTAGAACGGGTCATTCATGCCAGCAAACTCCCAGTCCAAGACATAGAGCTTGTCGCCGCTGATAACAAGGTTGGTAGGCTGGTAGTCGCAGTGGCAGGGCACCGAAGGCAATTGGCCAAACGACTTGCGTATTGCCTCTAACTTGGCCCTTAAATCAAGGTACTCCTGCGGATGGGTGAATCCCATCTCGCGGCAGTAGCGTTCATAATTGTCCAATCGACCAAAGGCATTGTAGTCTTTGAACTTCAGGTCACTGCCGTGGATTTTCTTGAGCGCTTTCACCGACATCTCATTGTAGGAGACCACATCGGTGGTGCTCATGATGGTGCCTTCCACATATTCTGCCAACTTTTCGCCCGAGCGGATTTCCACGTAGGTAGTCACGTTGTTCAAACCGAGGTGGTCGACTTCCTGGATATTGGCCCATTCATCGTCGCGGTCTACAAATTTTTCGGCGAATTTACCAGGGACGCGGTAGGTGTATTTTTTGCCTTCACATTCAACAACATAGGTGTAGTTGCTCATACCGCCTTCCAAACGCATCACGATTTTGGCGTCGTGGGCATGGAACAGTGCGTTTACTCTAAAAACGATGTATTCTTCGATATTCATTGCAATTCTTGATTAAAAAGTTCGCAAAATTACATTTTATTCGGAAATATATTGCAGTATTGTCCAGGATTGTAATTAATTTCTTTGGAGCGTGGCTTGTTAAGCGATTTTGTTGTACTTTTGCAGCCGCTAAGGGGATTTAGTTCATCTGGTAGAACGTCAGGTTCGCAATCTGAAGGTGGCCGGTTCGAGTCCGGTAATCTCCACGAAGTCAAGAGGAAAGCCGTTGATTATTCAGCGGCTTTTTTTGTTTCCTCCATTTGGTTGATCACAATGAGGTTTTCATTGTCTAGCCTCACTTTCAGCCAACGTTCGATGCGGTTATTGAGTTCGGTGTCCATCGGCTCGTTGGTCGTGATAAAAGCAATGATTTGTTCGTCGGCGACGCCATTTTCGGATTTAACGGATGAGCCACGACTCAAGCTGACCTCAGTGATGGTCGGGTACTGTGCGAACAGTTCTTTGGAAATGGCTTCGACGGGAATCTCTTTCGATTTGTAATCCAAAAGCTTGGTTTTCAGTTGGTTTATACTATCGTTCAACCGTTTGAGTTGTTGGTCGGTATGCTCGTAAATGCTTTTCACGATTTCCGTTTCAGAGAGTTCTTGGCGCATAGAGGTCGCATCTTCATGGAAGACGATTTGGCTTCGTGTGATGCCGTATTCTTCCGCGCTTCGGTATAGTTTCTTTTTGGCCTCATCTGTCAGTGTCTCGCCGGCAAGGAACAGTTCCAGTTTGGAGTCTTTGCGCGAATAGGTGGTTTTATAGTCGTAGATAAAGCATTTGCCAAGGTTTTTGTTTTCGGTCACCACTTTCTCAGCGTGGATTTTGAAGTTGTTTTCCTTGATGACGCTGATGGCGGAAAGGATGCTGGGCACGACGACAATAAGGAGGATGATGTAAACTGCACTCTTGTTTAGGCGTATTTTCTGTTCATTTGTTTCCACGGCAGGAAACCTGAAATATTTCACGGCAATAAAAGTCGCCAAGGCAATGAAGATGCTGTTGATGGTGAACAAATACAGGGCGCCGAAGATAATGGATCCTTTCCAGATGGAAATGCCATAGCCGATGGTGCAAAGGGGCGGCATGAGGGCGGTGGCTATGGCGACACCTGCAATGACGGTGCCTTTGTCCTTGCGCGAGATTTCGATGATACCGGCCATACCGCCAAAAAGGGCGATTAGCACATCATAAATGGTAGGATTGGTGCGTGCCAACAGCTCCGAAGGGTTGGCAAGACTCAAGGGACTGAGCAGGAAAAACAAGGACGAGGCAATGATGCTGATGACCACCATCACGGTGAAGTTTTTCAGCGAGTCTTTCAAAAGACGGGCATCCTCTGTGCCAAGACCTAGGCCGAAGCCCAAAATGGGTCCCATAACTGGCGAAATCAACATGGCGCCAATGATGACAGGAATGGAATTGACGTTCAAACCCAACGAGGCGATGATGATGGCGCAGACCAGAATAAAGACATTAGTGCCACGAAAAGCGATGTTCTTGCGTATGGACACGCTGGCATTCTCGTAGTCGATTTCATCTGAGAAGTGGATGATGGATTTCAAATATATGAGGATTCTGCGGAAGAAGTTTTTCATTTCAAATGTGATTAAGATGCAAAAGAAGTAAAAAAATCGGAAACACACAAAAAATTCAGTGAGATTCCCTTACGGGGAATCTATACCTCATCTTCGGAAAAATGCTTCGGAGAGCAACGAGCATGGGGAAGATTTCGACACGACCTAAGAGCATGATAAGCATGGCCGCCACTTTTTGGAAGCCCATAAATCCTGCATAGTTGCCCATCGATCCGACTTCGCCAAAACCGGGTCCAACGCTGCCCATGCAGGCAATGGAAGCTGTCAATGAGGTCTTAAAGTCCATGCTAAGAGCAAAAACGACGGTGCCTATGGCGATGATGAATAGGTAGGTGCCCATGAAAGTCAGGGCGGAGGAGATGTTCATCTCAGACTTTATTTGGCCGTCAATTTTGGTACGGTTGGCATTGTTGACCCAAATCAGCGAACGCAAAGTGTTTTTTAGGCTTTTGACAGCCATCACGAAACGGTCCATCTTCATGCCGCCCGAAGTGGAACCTGAGCAACCGCAGACCAAGGAGCAAAGGATGAGAATGCCCATGCTGCCTGAAGGCCAAAGGTTAGTGTCGGCAGTGGCAAAGCCCGTCGTGGTTGAAAGTGAACAGACTTGGAAAGCCGCCATGCGCAACGCTTTTGGGAATGTAGAATAATATCCGCTGAAGTACAAATTGGCCGTGACGGCGAGAATGGCGATCGCGACAAGGGAAAGAAACCAACGGACGATTTGTGCATTGAAGGGGTTTTTGCGGGTGGTCTTGTCGGGCCAAATCGTCGAGAACAAAAGGCTGAAATTGGTGGCGCCCAAGAGCATGGCCACGATGAGGATGATTTCTACTGTGACATTGTTATAGAAAGCAACGCTGATGTTTTTTGTGCAGAAACCGCAGGTGCTACAAGCCGACATGGCCATGGTGACGGCATCGAACCAGGGCATTTTGGTGAGTTTTAGCGCAACGGCCGATGCCGTTGTGATAATCAGATAGACTGCTATCATACGATAGACGAAGTTTTTCTTACGTCCTCCATAGTAGGATTTAGCGAGGTCAGACAGCTCGGCGCTGGCCAAAATGGAATGGCGGTCGTGTTGCCCTGAAATGACCAAAGAGACAAGTGTGACGATGCCGATACCACCTATCCATGCTGTGGCGATGCGCCAGAACTGCAAGCCATCGGGCAACGCCTCAATATTGTTGAGGATAGAGGCTCCTGTAGTGGTGAAGCCCGACACACTCTCAAAGAAAGCGTTGACGAAAGTGAACTCGCCACCAAAGATAAGGAACGGAAGGGCACCAAAGGAACAAGCAGCAATCCAACAGCCCGTAACGATGCAATAGCCTTCCTCAACACTCATGTTTTCTTGCGGCTTTGTGGTGATGATGGCAAAGAAACCGCAGAGAAGCGAGACCATGGCCGAGAAGACCAAAGGTTCAAAACTGTCGTCCATGTCGTTTCTGAATGCGATGAATGCCGATAGAAACATAAGTATTGCAACACCTATTAAGGAAAAGCCTGCATATCGTAAGGTGGTATTCCATTTGTTCATATTCTGCCGATTTTGGATTACGGCAGCAAAAATATTGGGGCAAATTTTATGAGTCAACACAATAATATCTATCTTTGCATTGATAAAATCAATAAAGGGATGACGCTACAACAATTGGAATACATCATTGCCGTGGAGCAACACGGCTATTTCGTCAACGCTGCCGATGCCTGCGGTGTGACGCAATCGACACTGAGTCTGATGATTAAGAAGCTGGAGGAGGAACTGGATGTCAAGATTTTCAATCGCGACACGCATCCTGTCACAGTCACGGAAATGGGCCGAAAGGTGATTGACGAAGCAAAGATGGCCGTTTACCACACCAAACAGCTGTTAGAGCTGACTCGTTCGGCGAAGGAACAATCATCGGGCGACCTCAGTATTGCTTTGACGACTACAGTGGCGCCGGTGATTATGCCCGGTCTGTTCCATTATATGCGAACTAAACATCCAGCGATTCAACTCCGAGTGGAAGAGATGATAACGGCAACGATTGTCGATAAGGTGAAGAAAGCCGAAATCGATATGGGTATTATGACTTATCCTGTCAATGACCCTGATTTGTTGGAGATACCACTATATCATGAGCGTTTTTTTGCCTATGTCTCACCCAAAGATGATTTGTATAAAGAGGACAGCATCGAACGTACTCAGATGGGGAAATACAAGGTGTGGACGATGAAAGATGGCATGAGGTTGTTCGACCGTTCGAAGGTGCGATCGGAGGAAGAGATTAAATACGATAAGTTGTATGAAGGTGGTAGGGTGGGCATCTTGATACAGATCACTGATGAAAACGGAGGCATCACCGTTGTGCCAGGCTCGCATCTACACTTGTTGCCTGAGAATGTGAAAGACCGCATCAAACCGATTGTCAATCCTGTGCCGGAAAGAACGATTGGTTTGGCGTTCAGAAAGGATTATGTGCACGAACGCATGATGAACATTGTCGTCAAGGCCATCAAGACGTTGGTCCCGGCGGAGATGATCGACGGAATGATTCGGGCAGATTACCTTAGGCTATAACTTGGCTGCGACCACCTCGGCAATCTGCTCCAGCCATTCCTTGTCAATAGTATCGAAAGTGGCCAAGCGCTCACTATCAATGTCCAAAACCCCGATGACTTCGTCACCTTTAAATAAAGGCACCACGATTTCGCTCTTCGACTCGCTGCTACACGCGATATGGCCAGGGAATTGCTCCACATCCTCTACGACAATGGTCTTTTTTTCTTTCCACGAGGTGCCGCAGACGCCTTTGCCGAAGCCAATGCGGGTGCAAGCCACGGGGCCTTGGAAGGGGCCAAGTACCAGCTGCTCGCCGATGACGCGGTAGAATCCTGTCCACCAGAAATGGAAAGCTTCTTGAATCAGTGCGGCCACATTGGCCATATTAGCGATGGGGTCGCTTTCGTCCTTCACCATCGCCTTGACTTGTGAGAGAAGGAGTTTATAGTCGTCAAGTTTACTCATATTTTTTGTACTTTTGCAATCCGTTGCAAAAGTACAAAAAAATGAAAAAAGATATTCCCGTATTGCTGCTCACAGGTTACCTTGGTAGCGGCAAGACCACCTTGGTCAACAAGATATTGAACAACCGCAAAGGCATCAAGTTCGCTGTGATAGTCAACGACATAGGCGAGGTAAACATCGATGCTGACTTGATTGAGAAGGGCGGTGTTGTTGGTCAAAAGGACGATAGCTTGGTCGCCTTGCAGAATGGCTGCATCTGTTGCACCTTGAAGATGGATTTGATCCAGCAGTTGCACGACATCATCGTCATGCAGCGTTTCGACTATATCGTCATCGAGGCCAGTGGCATTTGCGAGCCGGAGCCGATTGCCCAGACCATTTGCTCTTTCCCCAACATGGCTTGGCAGCTCACCAAGGACGGTATTCCCATCTTAGACTGCATCGTGACCGTAGTCGATGCACTGCGTATGCAGAGTGAGTTCAGTTGCGGTGACGACTTGATGAAGAAGAATCTGGCTGAGGACGATTTGGAGAGCCTTGTCATCCAGCAGATTGAGTTCTGTAATATCATCTTGCTCAACAAGGCCTCTGAAGTCACGCCCGAGGAACTGGGTCGTGTGAAAAGCATCATCCGTGCCTTGCAGCCCACTGCTGAAATCATCCCTTGCGACTACGGCGAGGTGGACTTCGACAAGATCCTGAATACCCACATGTTCGACTTTGACAAAGTGGCCACCTCCGCCACATGGATCAAGGAAGTGGAAGGTGCTGTCATCGAGGACGATGATGACGAAGAAGAGGAAGAACATCATCATCACGACCACGACGATGATGAGCACGAGCATCATCACCATCATCATGAGCATCACGACCATGACGATGATGACGAGGAAGAGGAGCATGGCCATCACCATCATCATCACCACGACCACGACCACGAAGGCGGTGAAGTGGAGGAATATGGCATTGGCACATACGTGTATTATCGTCGTCAGCCGTTCAACATGGCGCGTTTCGACGAGTTTGTGGCCCGCAAGCTGCCGAAGAATGTCATCCGCGTGAAGGGTATCTGCTACTTCAAGAACGAGATGGACAACTGCTACATCTTCGAGCAGGCAGGCAAGCAGGTGCAGCTGCGTGACGCCGGTCAGTGGTTTGCCACCATGCCCGCCGACGAGTTGGCGGCCTTCATGGACCGCGAGCCCACCCTCCGTCGCGACTGGGACGACACCTACGGCGACCGCATGCAGAAGCTCGTCTTCATCGGGCAACACTTGGACAAGGAAGCCCTGAAACGAGATTTGGATGCTTGTTTGACGAGGTAATCCAAAGCAAAAAGCACTGAAAAAAAGCAGGAATCGGCAGGATATAGTATGCTATATCTTGCCGATTCTATATAAAAATACTAGAATCGGCAGAAAATAATATATTATATCTTGCCGATTTAGATAGTTTTTGTATCTTTGCGGCAAAATATAAATGTAATGAGTTACATAATTGGAAGAAAATCAGAGGTTGAGGAGATAGAAAGGCATTATCGCAGTGATAGGCCTGAGTTTATCGCAGTATATGGAAGGCGTCGTGTAGGCAAGACTTTCCTCGTCAACCAAGCATTGAAAGGACGCATTACTTTTCAACACACTGGTGTTTCGCCTGTAGATCAGGAAAAAGGCAAGAGTCGCATGAAGGTGCAGTTGGAGAGTTTCTATTTCTCGCTGCTGAGTCACGGGTTGGAAGGCTTCACGATGCCTAAGTCGTGGATGGAGGCTTTTTACCAGCTTGAGCAGTTGCTCCTTAAACTCGATGACGGGAACCGTCAGGTGGTTTTCATCGACGAATTGCCGTGGATGGACACGCCTCGGTCGGGATTCCTGCCTGCTTTTGAGAACTTCTGGAACGGATGGTGTAGCCGCCGGGACAATATGATGCTTGTTGTTTGTGGTAGTGCCACTTCTTGGATTCTCGGCAACCTTTCGCGCAGCCGCGGAGGATTGTATGGGCGGCTTACCGATGAAATCAAGTTGTCTCCATTTACGTTGAAAGAATGTGAGGAATACTTCGCCCATGCGCAGATAGAAATGTCGCGTTACGATATTGTCCAAGCCCACATGGTGTTTGGTGGCATACCGTATTATCTCAGCTATTTTGAGAAAGGACTGAGTTTTGAGCGCAACACTGACAAAATGCTGTTTGGCAAGAATCTAAGGTTGAAGGATGAGTTCAATAGACTCTTTAACGCTGTTTTTGGCAACCCCGAAGACTGTAAAAAGATTATTCGTCTGTTGGCTACAAGGCATAGCGGCTTCACGCGTGAAGAGATAGCCAATGCCACTGGCTTGCCTCTCGGTGGTGGACTTACGGACACCCTGAAGGCACTTGCAGAAAGTGATTTTATCTTCCGTTATACGCCATACGGAATGTCAGGCAAAGTGGAATATTACAAACTTGTCGACAATTTCTGCTTGTTTTGGGTAAAATATGTAGAGCCGAATCTTTCGGATGTCAGTTTTATGACGGATAACATCACTTCCGATATTATGAGTTCATGGCGTGGTGTGGCTTTCGAGGAAGTTTGTTGGCAACACATCACACAAATTAAGCAGGCTTTGGAAATTGGAGGCGTAAGGTCCAGCGTGTCAGCGTGGAATGTCAGAGGTAACGACCGAAAGGATGGAGCTCAAATAGACTTGCTCATCATTAGGGACGACCATGTGGTCAATCTCTGTGAAATGAAGTTTGCTGGAAGTGCATACACTATTGAAAAGGACGAAGAGGCTAAGCTTCGCAATCGTATTGAGGCATTGAAGAATACTTTGTCGAAGAAACAGACTGTCCATTTGACTTTAATAACTACGTACGGCGTTGCTTATGGCAAACATAGTGGCATAGTGCAGAAAGAGGTTGTGATGGATGATTTGTTTTAAGTTTTCAATGTTTTTGCAGCTTTTTGTAATAAAAACAGTATCTTTGACCTTTCAAAACAGCAAATTTTATGGAACAAATCATACAAACCGTATACGATTGGGTGTGGAGTCCCGCGCTAGTGGCAATATGCCTGCTGGCAGGACTGTATTTTTCTGTTGGCACGCGCTTCGTGCAAGTGCGACGTTTTCGCGAGATGGCGCGGTTGCTTTTCTCGTCTGACAACAGCCAAAAAACGGGCATTACTTCATTTCAAGCGTTTTCGATGGCTCTTTCGGGGCGTGTGGGCACGGGCAATATCGTTGGTGTGGCCCCCGCCATCGGCTTCGGCGGCCCGGGTGCCATAGTATGGATGTGGATTATAGCATTCTTCGGGGCAGGTAGCGCCTTTGTGGAGGCCACCCTGGCACAGGTTTTTAAGGAGGACCACAATGGACAGTTCCGAGGCGGTCCCGCCTATTACATAGAAAATGGGTTGCGTTCACCGTTCTTCGGGGCATTTTTTGCTGTGCTAGCAGCTTTGGCTTGCGGCGTTTTCCTTCCCCCTGTACAATGCAATGGTATCGCACTCTCGTGTTCACGCGCATTTGGCGTGGACCCATGGGTGATAGGTGTTATGGTAGCCCTTCTCATTGCTTTGGTAATCATTGGCGGTGTCAAACGCATTGCCAACGTGGCTCAGATTGTAGCTCCCGTCATGGCGGTGATTTACGTCCTCTTGTCAATAGTGGTGCTTGTTGTCAACTACAGAATTGTTCCCGATGTGTTTCTTCAGATGCTGCGCGGCGCCGTGGGCATCAACGAGGTGGGAGGTGCGCTGATAGGTAGCACTATTGCATGGGGTGTCAAACGCGGCATCTACAGCAACGAAGCCGGACAGGGCACCGGACCCATTGTGGCAGCGGCTGCCAAAGTGAGCCACCCAGTGAAACAAGGGTTGGTTCAGGCATTTTCAGTGTATATTGACACGCTTCTCGTCTGCACAGCCACAGCCATGATGATTCTGGCTTGTCGCACATACAACATTGTTGACACCGTTGAGCAGACCCCGACGGGTGCTGTGGTTACTTATCTGCAACAGAATCCCAACGCTCCTGAAGGTGAACCTGGGGTGTTCTACACCACGGGAGCCCTTGGAACGGTGGTGGGTCAAAGGACGGGCGACATGATTATCTCTATCGCCTTGTTCTTCTTCGCCTTCACCACTATAATGGCATATTACTATTATGCCGAAACCAATTTGGTGTACCTATTCAATCGTTGGAGGCGGCGCATCTTCAAGAAACACCCGGAAAAGCTGGACGAATTGGAGCAGGCAGACATGCATTTCGGCGACGACCGAGGCGAGAAGATCGTGATATGGATACTTCGAATAGGCACGATTTCCGCGGTATTCCTTGGCTCGTTGGTGGGCAGTGGTTTAGTGTGGACTCTAGGCGACATCGGCGTTGGCGCGATGGCATGGATTAACATTATCGCCATTCTTTTGCTGTCTCGAAAGGCTTTCAAGGCGCTGAAATCTTACGAAAGGCAGAAGAAAGAAGGCAAAGACCCTGTCTTCGACCCGAAGGAAATTGGTGTTGAGGGAGCGGAGTTCTGGGAAAAGAAGTAACCTCAGCAGGCATGTCATCCCTGTGATGGGAGGTGTGGTGGCAGGGGATCTATGCCTGCTGACATTCCGCCCATAGATTCCCGCTCTCGCACATTCCTTTGCTGGAATGACATGGGCGAAAGATGCGGATTCTAGGGATGTTACCCTTTCATTTCCCGTAATAATTCCAACGCCTGCGTCACCGTGCTGACCTCTTTGACAGTAAGTTGCAGTTTATTGTTGGTCTCCTTGAGCGCTGTGCGCTTCGGGTGGCTCATGATGTACTGCATGATTTTTTGGAAGGTCGCACTCTCAAAGTATTTCGATTCAGGGTTGCTGACGAAATAGGCCGTCATCACATTGTGACGCAGCAGGATCTTTTCGAAGCCCAAATCTTTGGCAATCCAGCGAAGGCGGACGGTGTTGAGCAAGTCGTTAACCTGCTTGGGGATGGGTCCGAAGCGGTCGATGAGATGGTCGGTGAACTTCATCAGGCTCTCTTCGGTCTTGGTGCGGTCGAGTTCGCTGTAGAGGCTGACGCGCTCCTGCGTCGAGTTGATGTAATCCGACGGAAAACGCACCTCCATGTCGGTCTCGATGGTGCAGTCCGCAACGTAGGATTTCTCTTCTTCCTTGTCGAAAATATCTTGAAATTCGGTCTCTTTCAGCTCAAGGATGGCCTCGTCGAGGATTTTATGATAGGTCTCGAAGCCAATGTCGTTGATAAAACCGCTTTGTTCTGCGCCTAAAATATTACCTGCGCCCCGGATGTCCAAGTCGCGCATGGCGATGCTGATGCCTTCGCCGAGGTCGGAGAACTCCTCCAAGGCGCGGAGACGTTTTTGAGCCTCTTGGGTGAGGGTGTTGAGCGGAGGCGTCAGCAGGTAGCAGAAGGCCTTCTTGTTGGAACGACCCACGCGGCCGCGCAGTTGGTGCAAGTCGCTGAGGCCGTAACGGTGCGCGTCATTGATAATGATGGTGTTGGCATTAGGGATGTCCAATCCCGACTCCACGATGGTGGTGCAGAGTAGTACGTCATAGTCGCCGTTGATGAAGTCGAGCATAATCTTCTCCAATTTGGCACCTTCCATCTGGCCATGGGCGACAGCGATGCGTACACCAGGCACATATTTTAGGATGAAGTCATGCACATCCATGATGTTTTGGATGCGGTTGTGAATGAAAAACACCTGGCCGTTGCGGGCTAATTCGAACTGGATGGCGTCACGAATCAATTCGCCGTCGAAGCCGCGCAGCTCAGTCTGTACAGGATAGCGGTTGGGTGGCGGTGTGGTGATGACACTCAAATCCCTTGCACCCATCATGGAGAACTGCAAGGTTCTGGGGATAGGTGTGGCGGTCATGGTCAGCGTGTCGACATTGGCTTTCATCTCCTTCAGCTTCTCTTTCACGGCCACACCGAATTTCTGTTCCTCATCAATGACAAGCAGTCCCAAGTCCTTGAATTTTACATCCTTTCCAGTGAGTCGGTGCGTCCCAATGATGATGTCAATTTCGCCTTTTTCGAGTTTCTTCAGAATCTCGGTCTGTTGTTTTGTTGTCTTGAAGCGGTTGAGGTATTCGATAGTGACGGGGAAACCATCGAAGCGCTCGCTGAAGGTGTGGTAGTGCTGCCGGGCCAGCACCTCGGTGATGGTGCCGTCCGAAACGCGCTTCTCATATTCC
>DAIOUZ010000064.1:13262-15563 GCA_036759285.1 Candidatus Limiplasma sp.
AAGTCGTGCGCTGTTCCTTTGGCGTGCGGAAGCGGCAAATCACGTCGACCGTCGGCAAGAATCCCGCGAATCGTTCCGAAAAAGTTTGGTAATGTTGCTGAGCCAAAACGGTCGTCGGCACAAGTACGGCCACCTGTTTCGAGTCGCAGCAGGCCTTGAAAGCGGCACGCATGGCTACTTCGGTCTTGCCGAAGCCTACATCGCCGCAGACGAGGCGGTCCATGGGATTCTCGCTCTCCATGTCGCGTTTCACGTCGTTGGTGGCCTTGAGTTGGTCGGGGGTGTCCTCGTAGATGAAGGAAGCCTCCAATTCGTTTTGCAGGTAGTTGTCGGGCGAGAATTTGAAACCTGGGGTGCGTTTGCGCTCAGCATAGAGCTTAATCAGTTCGCGCGCGATGTCCTTGACCTTGCTCTTGGTCTTGTTTTTCAGGCGGTTCCATGCACCCGAGCCCAGCGTGCTGAGCTTGGGTTCGGTGCCGTCTTTGCTGCTGTATTTCGCGATACGGTGCAACGAGTGGATGCTCACATAGAGCAGGTCGCCATTGTTGTAGATCAGGCGAATGGCCTCTTGTGGCTTACCATTGTTTTCTATGGTCTCCAGTCCGTCGAAGCGCCCGATGCCGTGGTCGATATGGGTGACATAGTCGCCAGGTTTCAGCTCGTAGAGGTCTTTCAGCGTGATGGCCTGCTTGGTCGAGAAGTTGTCGCGCAGGTGGAAGCGGTGATAACGTTCAAAGATTTGGTGGTCGGTGTAGCAGCACACCTTCAAGTCCTCGTCGATGAAGCCACCGTGGATGGCGATGGTCTCGGTTTCAAAGTCGCGGTGTAACTCGTCGTTGTGGTTGATGTCGTTCAGAATGGCCTGAATACGAGAGAGTTGTTTACTGCTTTCGGAGAAGACGATGACGCGGTAGCCTTCTTCCTTATGTGCTGCAATGTCATCGATAAGCAGGTTGAAGTTTTTACTGAAGATAGGTTGAGGTTTCGTATGGAAGCTGACAGTTATCAGCTGGCAGTTGTCCTCGTCATCGCCCATGTCATTCCTGCGAAGGTTTATGGGCAGGCTGGAATCTATGGGCGAGGGCTGTAGTAGTTTACTTGAGGTGCCAAATTCGACGGTTTTACGTTGCTTTAGACACTCCAACAGCTCTTCTGACTTGCTGAACAACTGCCCAGGCTTCAAGGCCTTCACCTCCTCGTCCTGCTCCTGCATCTTCTCGAAAGCCTCCACAGCGCGGTCGTATTCCTTGTCGACTTGGGTAGCGAAAAAGGCCATGTCGGTGAGCCAAACGGTGGTGGTGTCGGGAAGGTATTGCAGGATAGCTTCGCGCTCCTCGATGAAGGCGCGTTCCTGCATATTGGGTAGCAGGACGATCTGTTTCAGCTGCTCGATGGAGAGTTGGTCAGCGATGTTGAAGCTGCGGATGCTGTCGACCTCGTCACCGAAGAACTCGATACGGTAAGGGTAGTCATTAGCGAAAGAGAACACATCCACCAGACCACCACGGATGGCAAACTGACCTGGTTCCACCACAAAATCGACGTTCTCGAATTCGTAATCGTAGAGCAAATCGGTAAGGAAGTCAAGGTTAACCTTTTCGCCCACTTTGAGCTTAAAAGTATTCTTGGCCAATAACTTGCGTGTGAAGACTTTCTCGCTTAAAGCCTCAGGATAACTGACAATCAAAGTCTTGCGTTCGGAGGTAGAGACACGTTGCAGCACCTCGGTGCGCGAGAGAATATAGGTGTTGTCGGCCTTCTCGGGCTCGTAGGGGCGTTTGTAGGAAGTAGGGTAGAAGAGCACCTGCTTCTTGCTGTAGTCCATACCGCGCTCGCCTAGGAGGCTTTCGAGATCATTGTAGAAATAGGCTGCGTCTTCCTTGTCGGCGCAGACGATGAGGTGTTGACCTCCCATTTGGCGGAAGGTTTCCTCCACAACGAAGGCCTTCGACGAGGCCACCAAATTGGAACAAAGCAAATGCCCTCCATCACGCAAAGTCTTGACTATCGCGTCGATGTGGGCATCTGCTTGGTAGATTTTTCTTGAAACGTTTGCCACAATACTATAAAATGTGGCGCAAAGATACTGAAAAATCTGGTCCTTGAGCCTGTCGAAAGGCCTTTATTCGATTACAATCTTCTGTGTCATCACCTTCTCTTCGTTGATGAGGCGGAGGACATAGACACCATATGTCATCCCGCTTGTAGAGACGCGATTCATCGCATCTCCCTCAAAGACCACACGCCCCGTCATGTCCACGATTTGCAAGGTGGCACCATCTTCATTATTGATAATGATGT
>DAIOUZ010000065.1:0-1853 GCA_036759285.1 Candidatus Limiplasma sp.
CGGCAGCCCGCAAAGCCGCAGCCGCCGCAGTTGGCGCCTGGCAGACAGGCCTCCGCTTCATCAATCAAAGGGTTCTCTTCCACCTTGAACTTCTGTGCCACGAAGTACAGAACCACGGCCAAAACGCCGCCCAGGATTCCGAGAACCGTTAAAGAAATAAGTAAATTACTCATTAGTATAGAATTTTGAGTTTGTTTTTAACACAAAGAACCTGCAAAAATAGGGAATCTCCTTTTTCCTGCAAAGGAAAATTTTTCGGAAAATTTGAAAAAAGATTCTACTCTTTTCCCCCAATACGCTTCAAATACATTCTAAACAGCACGTCGGGAATGGTATAAACGCCCTCGAAGTAGGTCACGAAATCGGCTTCCAACAGCTTTTTGACTGATGACTGTACCGCGCTCGCGGAAGGCAAACTGTAGCGCCGGATAAATTGTGCCCCCATGATTTTCTCGGCTTTGCCTGCATCGGCAATGGCGAATAAAACCTCTTTTTGTCGGTCGGGAATAAGCGAAAGGAGTTGCTTGTAGCTGCTGCTTTGCTCCTCAATCATGCCGTCAATGATAGTGGGCAAAAGATGGGTGTCGCAAGTCGTGTTCGCTGGGGTATGTTCAAAAAGTTCGTGTAATGTCTTTTGTATATAATAGGTGTTGCGCTCCATGATTTGGTAGATTTGTCCAATGAGTTGTGGGTCAATTTGCTTGGAGAACTGGTTAAACCAAAATGTCGCAAATTTCGTGTATTCGTTGAGGTCGATGGCGTTAAGCATGAGGGTGGAGACGCTGTTGTAGAAAGGTCTCGCATAGGAGTGGAACATCTGGGTAAGCAGGTGCCGCGAACTGCCTGAAAAGATGAAGTTGGCATTGCCAAGATGCTGGATGTGTCCGCGAAGTAGCGCTTCGATGTTTTTCTCGGGATAATTGGCGATTTGCTGGAACTCGTCGAAACAGACGATGCAAGGCTTGTCAGCTTGCTCCAAGGCCTTGAAAATCTCCTCTAGGGTGAACTCAGGATTGTGGATATCGCCAAGTGAAAGGCTGAAAGTGGGCATTCCTGTTGAAGGGTCGAAACCAAAGTCGGCACTGAGTGATTTCAATGCTTGCACGAACCAAAGCGTCATTTTCTGACTTTTGCTCTTGAGCGTACTAAATACCTGACGACCAAAGGTATATGTGAACTCGCGAAGGCTTGTGGTGTGGAAAATGTCGATGTAGAAGCAGTAATAATTGGAACAAAGCGGCTCTTGGTCGTAGCAGAATTGGATGAGCTTCGACTTGCCCATACGCCGCGGCGACATGAGGCAAACATTCTCACCGTTGGTGAGCATTTGGATGAGTTTTTTGCTTTCCTCTTTCCTGTCGCAAAAATATTCCGAAGGAATGTCACCTGTTATGATGAATGGATTGGTAATCATAATACGTTGATTTTTCGGCAAAGATATGAAAATTATTCAAATTGCATTGCAAAATTATGTATTTTGCATTATGTAAATTGAATAATTTTTCAAAACACAATATAAATAATTGTTATTCAACAATATATGAAAATTTATTTTTCAATTTATTGCGTTTCAGATAGAGGATAATATAATAAGGTATCAGCGCAACAATGCTGATGAGGGCGGAGAGACCATCATTCAAGCCGAGGCCGAGGCAGACGAACAGCACGGCCAGCAATAGAATAATAGGAATGAGATAAGCCAACACGGCCGCTTTGTTGCCCTGCCCGATGGCCATTCTCACATTGACTTTTTGGTTCAGCGCGAAATCTTTATCTTTGGGCCGTGGCACAGTGAGGATTTTCTCGGCTTGTTCGCCCATGCCGCAGGCGCTCTTGGCGTGGCAGGCGGCGCA
>DAIOUZ010000065.1:1863-6897 GCA_036759285.1 Candidatus Limiplasma sp.
CTTTTCATGCCGCAAAATTACGTTTTTTGTGAGCTTGTTGCAAGAAAACCACTATTTTTGCAGATTAATTGGATTGAAAAATGCCGACAAAAGAGAAGAAAGACGGAAAACTGAAAATCTGGTTGCAAGCCAAGATTCAGGCAGTGAAGGAGTGGTACCACCGCGACGACAACTTCCTGCGTGTTGTGCGTTTTCCTGGCACCAAGCTGCCCTTGATGGATGTGCTGATTGACTTTGTCAAACTGTTCACCAAAGGCCGTACCATCGACCGCGCCGCAGGCGTAGCCTTCAACTTTTTCGTGGCACTCTTCCCGCTGATCCTCTTCTTCTTCACCATGATTCCCTACATCCCCATCCCACACCTCTACGAAAGGGTGATGATGGCGATTAACGACTTCCTTATTCCTTCGGGAACGCTTGATTATGTGACAGATACCATCGACGGCATTATGAACCAGCCTCACGATGGACTGCTTTCTATCAGTATCATTTTGTGCTTGGTATTCGGCTCCAGCGGCATCGTGGCGGTCTTCAACGGCTTCCGTAATGTCTACGCCGACTATCTCACCGCCAAAGGATTAGGACTAAAAGGTTGGCTCATCCAGCGCTTGTTTGCCATCATCATGCTGGTTATTATCGGAGTTTTGTTGGTACTTTCGGTGTTGTTGATTTCTTTGGGCGGCACGGCATTGAAGTATTTGGTCACACATGACATCATCGAAGGTGGTTCGCTTACCTTCTTCTTGTTCAACGTGTTACGATGGGTGATAGGTATCTTTGCCTTGAGCTTCGGCTTCGCCTTGCTCTATTATTTCGGCAACAAGCCGTTTGACGAACAATATCGTGTAGAGCGAAAGGTTGCAAGTCCAGATGGAAAAAAAAGATACCGTGACTTCGTGATTTTCAGTCCGGGTGTTATTTTGGCCACTACCTTATTCGTATTGGGCACGGTGGCTTTCAACACTTATATCTCCAACTTTTCTCGCTACAATGTGTTGTATGGCTCCATCGGCACGCTGATTATATTATTGCTTTGGATTTGGGTGGTTGCCATTCTGATATTGGCGGGCAATGACCTGAATTCGGGCATCCGTCGCGGATATGACAAACTGAGTGATGCAGAAAATGAGATTCGCCAACGTGAAATTGTCATTGAGGATTTGAAGAAGCATATCAATTCGTATCAGAAAGCCAATGAATACCGTCAGCAACGCATTGAGGAAGTGAAGAAAACCATCGCTGAAAAGAATGCCTTGGTCCAGAACTTGGAAGAGCAGAATAGGGAATATGAGTTGATTATCAAGGCTTACCAAGAGTTTGCTGAGTATGAACGAAAGCGTTCTGATGACCAATACAACTTGGATTTTGTAATAGAGGATGCAACCGAAACGCAGGATGAACAATCCTAAACTGACGCCATGGGTATCGTAGCACGACAAAGCATCAAGGGCACCGTCGCCACCTATATCGGGGTGGCCGTGGGCATCATCACGACCTTCTTCATCCAGACGAAAGCCCTTCAGCCTGAACAGATTGGACTCATCGATATCCTGTTGCAATGTTCTTTGCTGTTTGGTGGCTTGGCGCAGCTGGGCACCAACTCGTCAGCGATGCGCTATTATCCATACTTCAAGGACGAGGAACACCGCGACCATGGGTTTTTCGGCTGGACACTGCTCGTGCCCTTCATCGGATTCTCCCTTTTCTTGCTGGCGTTTTTTGCTTTCAAAGAGCCTATCGTGCATTTCTTCACGGAAGATTCCGAAGTCGGGGCTGACTTGTTTGCCAAATACGTCAATTTCGTCATCCCCTTAGCGTTTTTCATGCTCTACATCTCTGTTTTTGAGACGAATAGCAACCTTCTATTGCGCATTGTCCTTCCCAAGTTCATCCGCGAGGTGGGGCTGCGTGTAGGCACTTTGACCATCTACCTGCTGTATTTTTATAAAGTCATCGGTTTTGACGGCGTAATTGTTTCGTTCTGTGTGATGTATGGTCTGGCTACGCTCATCAATGTGGTCTATCTGCTTTCGCTCAAGCGGGTATCGTTCAAGATCGAGTGGGACTATATCAAGCCTGAACTGAAACGCGATTTCCTGTTCTACACCTTATTTATGATTACGGCGGCCTTGGCGGGTAACATGATTCCCATGCTGAGCAAGTTCTTCGTGGCGGCCAAGACGAGTTTCCATCTGGCAGGTGTTTTCACCATCGCCACCAACATCGCTGCGCTCGTTGAGATGCCTTACCGCTCGCTGGGTGCCATTTCACGTCCTCACATCTCTGAAGCCATGGCCAAACAGGATGTGAAACAAGCTGATACACTTTGCAAAGGCGTTGCTCTTCATCAGTTCATTGCAGGAACGTTTGTTTTCTTCTTGATTTGGATCAACATCGATTTCATCTTCGACTTGCTGCCCAATGGCGACATCTACCGCTTGGGTAAATGGGCAGTCCTAATTCTATCGTTGAGCCGTCTCGTTTATTCCACGCTTGGAGTGACAACTACGGTGTTGAGCTATTCAAAGTTTTACTATTATTCGCTGTTTTTCACCATTTTGCTTGCAGGAATGTCAATCGGACTGAACACCTGGCTGGTGCCGAAATGGGACATCAATGGCGGTGCAATGGCCAACCTTATTTCCTACCTGATTTATTTCATCCTGCTCGTCACCTTCATCAAATGGAAAATCGGGGTGATGCCTCTGTCGAAGAAGTTGATTCCCGTAGCGGCTGTTATTTTGGCCTTATTCGCTCTCAATTGGCTGTGGACGAGGACTTTGACGCCGTTATTTGTTAAACCTATTGAAAAGCCAGTTTTTGGATTGGCTGTTGATGCCGTATTAAAGACAGCCCTATTCCTTGCCGTGGGACTGACTGTCATATACAAGATGAAGGTGTCATCTTCAGTGAACGACTTGATTAACAAGGGCTTGAAGATAGCATTCGGGAAAAGGTGGGATTAGCGCGTTACGTTCAACTTCCGGACAATTCTACCTTGCTCGGTCAGTATCTCAACGGCATAAATGGCTGAATCCAAATTGTTTAGGTCGATTTCCATCCTATCGCTATTGTCGCCTTCCATTTTGATAAGGCATTGTCCAAACAAGTCAAACAACCTGACACTTATCATCCTATCGGCTTCGATGACCACTTTGTCGTGGGCAGGATTGGGATAAACCTTTGTGGGAAGAGCTAGGTTGTCGTCAATGTCGTAGAAGCCTGCGCGGATGACGATTTCCTGTTCGGTGTAAAAGCAGTCATTCCAAGCCTTGACTTTCAAGGTCGTTGTGCCTGGCGCGGTGGCCACCAAGGTGCAATAGGTTCCCGAAGGAGTCACAATCCAGTTGGTGTCTTCACAACTCCAATCATAATTTGTTGCAAATGCCACGGAATCAATGTGATATCTGTATTCGTTTTGGACGAACTCAGTCGAAACAAAGATGTCTTGTAGGCCCATGATTTCGGGAATGGGTTCAGGATGATGCCAAACCACGAGATCCAAACTGATCACGGAATCGCAGCCGTTGCCGGCGACGAATGCCTGCTCATAATGCCCTGACTGCGTGTATTCGTGCCCGTACCAAACGAAGCTTTCGCAAGCCGTGGTGTCCGTGGCGAAGTTGTAGGCGTCGATAATTTCGAGTTGCAAGGTGACGATGCTGTCGCAACCGTTGGCGGCAGGTAAAGTTTGCTGATACACGCCACTCTCCGAGTAGACCTGCCCATTCCAGTTATATTCACCGCAGCAGGTGTGCGTAAACTGATGTTCAACGCTGTGCTTGATAAACAGGCTCATGGTCACGGTGCTGTCGCAGCCATATTGGTTGGTGAAGGTTTGTTCGTAGGCGCCGCTTTCCGTGAGGGTCAGATTACCCCACACATAGGTGTCGCAGGCATAAATGGGGTAAGGGATGAAGTAATCGTCAGGGTGGGCGATGGTCAAGTCTAAAGTGGCAATGCTGTCGCAACCCCATTGATTGACCAAAACGGCTTGATAAACACCTGTTTCATTGTAGGTTTGGCCATTCCATTCATAAGCGTCGCAGCTGATAACCGTGGCGTAGCCCGAGCTCGTCTCATGCACTGAGATGCGCACGGCGTTGCTGTAGGAGGTGCCTTCTTCGTTGGTAGCCCAAAGGCGCAAATACCAGCCGTCGTAGGTCAAGTCCAAATCTTGCCCGTTGTAGGCAATAGGGCTGGTAAATGCTGCATCTTCAGCGATTTCCCACCCGTAACTATCGGCATTGTACAGGTTAGGCATAACCAATTCTATCGGACCTTCATCGCATATAACCGCAGGTTCATTTAAATGACCTATGATAGGCATTGGCGAGAATTCGATGTCGCGGATGGCACGAACGGCAAAACTCCGATCATAATGATCAAAATAGCTTGTCCTGTCAATGGAACTGTAATAGCCATTCCAAGCCCAGGCATTTAACGGATAAGGGGCACCGAATTGGACGTACCATGCTTTTCCATCGGTTTCCACCGAGCTCGACCAATAGGCGTGTAACCCCATCTTTTCACCAACATTTTGCAAGGCTGACTCATAAAAGATGGCGTTCACATATAGCCATTTCAACTGCCCTGCCGAAGGCAGATACCATCCGTTTTCGAAATCCACCAAATTGGCTGCGCAAAGACCAGTGTATCCTATGTTCTCGCAATATTCTCTGATTTTTAGTGTGTGGTGGTAGCCGTTGTTGTCGGAGAAAATGGAAGCCAAATGGTCGTTGTTGACGATTATAAGGTTGTTGAGACCGTCGATTTGTCCGGTTGGTCCCCAAGGACAAGACGTGGAAACATCGTGCAAAGCCACCATCCAACCTTGGGTGCAGTCTTCGTTGAGGTAGAACACTACACCTTGGCTGCCGTCGGGATTTGTGATTACCTGACCCAGATGATACCCTTGGGCATTCAATCCCAATGTAGCAGTTAGGAGAAACAATAGAGTAAAAAGTATGTTTTTCATGGTTTTTCTTATTTTAGAAGTTTCTAATGCTGCGCACATCCATTGGGGCTTGTGGC
>DAIOUZ010000065.1:6907-15524 GCA_036759285.1 Candidatus Limiplasma sp.
CGGCTCCCATGGCACCGCTGGAAGCATAATACAGGGCGCAATCGTTGTCATATCCGTATGTGGATGACGACCAATAGACCCATGCACCTTGTAAAAGTGTACCTCCAATCTGTTTGAGTGAATTGTTGACAATGGGAGCACTGCCATAAAGGATGTTCAGTTGGCCGAGTGCTGGCCAATACCATCCATGTTCATAATCCACTGCCCATGCCCCTGGGTATCTGGAATGGTCGTTTTGGGATACTGCACGCATGAACCCTGTGTTGTCGTACCCGTCAAGGTCGTAGATGGCATCGCGAATGGACAGCCATCCTGTCAATCCCCAAGGGAGCTCGTACATGGAGGACCAATAGATTTGATGGGCTTGGATTTGCGGGTGAAGTGCCCATCCATGTTGCCCCGTTTCATCGACATAAAAAACCACACCGAAAGCACCTCCCGTATAGTCTTGGGGATGTACGATGAGGGTGTCTGTCCCTTGTACGCATAAGATGTCGCCGATGCTGACAGTTTGCCCCCAACCAAGCATTGGAAGCATGATTCCTAATAATAGTAACGTTCTTTTCATAGCATTGTTCATTTTACATTGTATTACCATTCCCAGTTATAGAACCCGTGGGAACTGGCGGTTTCTTTGATGACTTTTTTGGCCACCGTGTAATAGTTGTTCGTGACGCTCACCAGATACACTCCAGCAGCCTTACCTGCCAAGGAATATAGTACGTTGGTGCCTCCCACCGAGGTTTCAACACTGAACCGGTCGATGAGTTGTCCAAGATAATCGTAGATGACGATATATGCCGTGCCCTCCATCCCGAATAGTACCAGGTTGAAGTCTGCCTTGGTGGGATTGGGGTAGATGACGATGCTGGGACGGGAGTCATGGTTGATGAAGAGCGTCCTATCGATGTATCCACATTCAGTGTAGACCCTCAAGTTCAGTGTCGCGGTGCCAGGCGAGTTGATGTGGACCACGCATTCAGGCGAGTCGGGCGAGGTGGTGATGCTCCATGATCCATCGATGTTCCAGTCGTAGCCAAAACAACCAGGCACAGGGTCAACGCTGTAGGTAAAGTCACCATTGGTTTGATAATAGATGAGGCTCTCGCCATATATGGGACTGACGTATGAAGTTCCTTTGATGGTCAGGTCGAGGATGACAATACTGTCGCAGCCTTGCACCGAGGTGAATGTCTGGTCGTAGATACCAGTCTCGGTGTAGGTTGTGTCGTTCCAAGTATAGCTGTCGCATGTGCTGACGACAAGGTTGGTCATAATTTGGCTGCCGATATTTAAATATAGCGTCACGATGCTGTCGCAGCCTTGTGCTGAAGTGAAGACTTGTTGATAGATGCCTGTTTCATCGTAGGTTATTCCATTCCAGATATAAGGTGTACAAACACTCTTGTATTGTGTGGTATGGATGGTGTCACCCAAATGAACATGAACGGTCAAGAGTGTGTCGCAGCCCAATGGATTTTCAATCATGTATTCATAGTCACCGCTTTCAGTATAAGTGATGTCATGAAAAACGTATGATTCGCAGCCTTCGCCGTAGTGTTCCGCTTCCACATAGCCACTGGGATTGTAAGGCTCGCCAGTGGAGGTGATATAGCTGCTTTGTTGCAGGAAATTGTTGTATGGTCGACGGAGGGTCCCGTTGGTTCCAGTGAAGACGGTAGCAGTATTGAAACAGAAAGTCGGGATGGTAAGGTCTTCATTGACATTGGTGACGTGGTACATGTATTGGTTCCAGACCTTGCGGGCGGGTCTCCATGGTTCGGTCGACGATTTGTAGACCTTCAGCATGGTGTTCGCCTGCATATATCCCCCCGCCTTGCCGGTGACGATGATTTCCGCGCTTCCGTCGTTGTCGATGTCAGCCACGATAGGAACTTGCATGATAGAGATTTCGCCACAGTCGATTTTCGAAAGTTCGTTGGGCGGCGTGGTGCTCATATCGTAAACCCTCAAATAGCGGTTGTCGGTGTAAACGAGTTCGTTTTTCCCGTCCGCGTTGAAGTCGAAGAGGGTGGCGGTGTTGGAATACGAGTCCTCGTCGATGGGTAAAGACCATAGATAGTTGAACCCGTTGATCCCAGGATTGAAGCGGTATCCACGAAAACCTTTATCGCTTTCGTGGCAGCAATCTATGAGAATCTCCACAAAACCGTCGTTGTCAAAATCGGCTACCAATGGAACGCTTTTCCCTGTGAAATGGGTTTCCAATTGGATGGGCTGACTTGTCCGGTTGTTATACACGTCCCATACGTAGAACGATACGGTGCCATACGAATCTTCATCGTCGCGGTTGCTGATGAGGATGTCGGGATGGCCGTCGAGGTTGAAGTCTGCCACCTGCACATGTCCGTCTGCGATGATGTAGTTTGGTGGGGTGATACTCTTCGTCAGCGTGGCATAGTTGCCTGAAGTGCCGTTTCTGTTGGTAATGACGACATCGTAGATTTCGTTGCCTAAAATGAGTTCTTGTCGGCCATCGCCACAGATATCGTAGGCCATCGGACAAGAGAGTTTGTTGTGGTTGGTATGGCTGTTGTGGGAATAGGAGTTGGCTTGGTTGTAGCCGCCTTGTGCCGTGGCAAGCAAAATACCGGTTTCAGCATCGAAGATCTTGTTGCGCACATAGATTTCAGGATAGCCGTCGCCGTTGAAGTCGGCAAAACCGATGCTTACGGAGAAATCATTATAGCCTGTGTTATAGCTCTCGTTGGAGACCCAAACGGGATTGCCGGGATGGGCTGCCGTGATGTCGTAGGCGTACAATTTAGTGTCTTTGCAGGCCGTCACAATGAGACCTTTGCGGTTGGGCAGTTTGACCAAACCGTATGGGCCGTTGCCGTGTGCCCAGACCAAGTTCTCCACAGAGATTTGTGTCTTCAGGGCTTTGCTTTGTCCGTCATACACATTGATGATCTTGGCCGCAGTTTGGCTTGAGCTGTTGCCTTCAACGTCGAAGCAGACGATTTCAGGGATGCCGTCGTCATCCAAGTCGCCGACAAAAGGCATGATTCGGCAATAGATGTTGCTGCTCGACGACCAGTCCTCGCGTATGCCCCATTCGAAGCCTTGCAGCGGGGTGTTGCAGTCGCCCTCAAGGATGTTGTCGGGGAGACCGGGCTCAGGGAGCGGCTGGTGTGGTTTGATATTCCTGACCGCTCTGAAACACACGGATCCCGACTGACTCTTTGCAGCGGTTGAAAACTCGCCTCCCCAATCCTGATAGGTCTTCCCGAAATCAACTGTCCATACTTGCTCATAATAGGCTTCTGTGCTGCTGAAATAGGGGTGTTGTTGTAATGAGGCTCCTCCTGCTTGGATGATTTTGCCGTTGATATTGCTCAAGGCACTGCAAAGTTTTTGAAGCTGTCCCGCAGTGGGGATATACCATCCGTTTTCGTAATCCACACTGCCAGCACCATAAGGCTGTGAGTATCCCATGCTTGCATGGTATTGTCTAATGATTCCAGTGTTGGTATAACCATCAGTTTCATTTAGCAGGGGAATTGGCCAGTCAAGGTTTTGGAGGTTGGGGATGTCGCTAGTCATTCCCCAGCTTTGTGACGGTAGGTCATGGAGGGCGACCATCCAGCCGTCTGTACGAGCGTTGTTGACGTAAAACACGATGCCTTTTGAACCGTCATCGTTGGTGATTAGGTCACCGATTTTGTAGGTCTGCCCACAAAGTGAAGAGAAGGCAGACAGTATGGAAAAGACAGTGATGGTTATTATCCGTTTCATGTTGTGCAAGTTAAAAGTTTGTTACCGATCTGACATAGAAATAATGGTCAGGTTTTTTGCTGTGGCCCTCAGAACCTTGGTAGTTGATGTCCCAGGCATCTTCGGCATTGCACTCGGTTGATGCCCAAATCCACCAATTGCTTGAAAGGTTAATAGTCTGGCCTCCGACGAGCTCGAGTGAGCGGTTCACTTCCGGGATGTAGCCATAAAGAAAACGTATCTGACCTGCGGCAGGCAAATACCATCCTTGCTCAAAATCCACGGCCCATGCAGCTGGGAAGGTGGAGGCATTTCCTGCATTCCTTATGATTCTGGTGTTCTCGTATCCGTTGAAATCGTTGATGGCTTCGCGAAATGTCCGGAAATTGGGAAGCTCGGGGATGTCATGAAAATCAGGACTCCATAACATAGAGCCTTGATAACTCAAGTGTACAGCCCATCCGTGCAGGTCAGTTTCGTCGACATAAAACACGATGCCTTTGGCGGTTTTTCCTGAATTTGGAAAGGCCTCATAACTGACGATGCTGCCGTCGGTGCAGAGGATATCGCCTATGTTGACGGTCTGTGCAGCGCAAAACGTTGTAAACAAAAGAGCCGATAAAAGAAGCAGGGCTTTTTTCATATTATTCTTTGTATAAACAGCTGCAAAAATAGTCAATTATTTCAAAAGAAGCTACAGACATCATCTTGTTTTTAAAGAAATATCTGTACTTTTGCCAGAACATTTCAATACGGACCTAGTTTTTAAAGATGAAAATACTGATGTTGTTAGACCATCCGTTTCCTCCCGACACAAGGGTGGAAAACGAAATGAAGTCATTGACCGAGGCGGGTTATGAAGTGCATTTGGCTTGTTTTCAGAAGGATAAGGAACCTTTGCTTGAAAAATCGGCAAATGGCGTCATCCACAGGAAACCTGTCTCGAAGTTTATCTATAAGTCAAGTGTGGGTGTGCTGAAGTTCCCCTTTTATTTCAATTATTGGAGGCGTTACGTCAATGAGCTCTTCGCAAATGAGAGATTTGATGCTATCCACGTGCATGACCTGCCTTTGGCGAAAGTGGGATATGAAGCAAAATGCAAATACGGCGTACGTTTTGTCCTCGATTTGCATGAGAATTGGCCTGTGTTATTACAGCTTTCAAAACACACAAACACCTTTTTAGGTAAACTGTTGTCGTCGAATGCCCAGTGGATTGATTATGAGAAAAAAATGTGTGGCCTGGCCGACAAGATTATCGTGGTGGTTGATGAGGCAAAAGGCAGAATCAACGGATTAGGTGTCGCCCTTGACAAGATTGAAGTGGTCTCCAATACATTGGATATGAATCAGTTTGACCCGATTGAGAGAAAGGAATTCAAGACGGACAAGTTCAGGATGCTTTATGTGGGCGGAATCAACTATCACCGAGGTATCCAATATGTGATTCAGGCGATTTCACTGTTGAAGAAAAAAGGCATCGAAGTGCATTTTGACTTGGTTGGAGATGGAAGTTATCTCGCTGATATAAAGCAGCTTATCAATGAGTTGAAGGTGCAGGATAATGTCACGGTTCATGGCTACAAGCATTACACTCAAATATGTGATATTTATGAGTCGGCCCATGTGGCTTTGATTCCGCATGTGAAGTCTGGTCATACTGACAATACAATTCCGCACAAGATATTTCAGTATTTGTATGCCGGAATCCCGATGATTGTTTCAAATTGCAATCCGTTGGTGCGCATTGTAAATGAGACGGAAAGTGGCGTGAGTTATCCGTATGACAGCCCTGAAGCGTTGGCAGATATCATATCCAGATTCTATGCCCATCCTGAGTTGTTGAACGACTATATTCAACAAGGTCGTCAAGCGGTGATTGACAAATACAACTGGAAAGTGGATGGAGCGAAATTGGTGGAGATGTATGACAGTTTATAATTGGTGATGCCGCTCGGCATAAACGATGTAGTATCTTGGCGTGAATTTTCTTAATATTGGCCGAATCCCGATTTGGCCTGTCGGAGAAGTCCATGTTTCCGATGCCTTGACCTCCCATCCTGACTTCTCAAGCAACCAATCGAATTGCCAATCTTCAAACTCATGGAAGTGCCTGTCCCAAGGGTCGGTCTTGCTCCTATATGCTTTTGCAAACCAAAGTGATAAAGGAACGGATGCAATCAGTTTGTCGCAAGGTAGTTGTGAGAGCACTCCCATCGGATTGATCAAGTGTTCGCAAATCTCTAGAGCGGTAACAAATTCGATGCCTTCAAAATGTTTCACCACTTCGGGTTCGAGGTCAAGGTCTTCTCCTTGCGTATTAAAAACTTCATAGCCTTTCTTTCTCAAAATATCGGAGAAAGGGTTTGTTACACCCAAATCAAGCACTTTCCTCTCATCAGGCAGATGTTTTTGGATGAAGGATAAGGTTTTATTATAACGCTTCAACATGCTTTCATTGATTGTAAATTGGGATTCCATGTTTTAATTCAGATTATTTAAAAGTTTAGTATACTGTTCTGTTAGTACTCGCCGTGAATATCTCTCTACTTCGGTGCTCGTGTTGTCGGGCAAGTCGTTTTCCAAATACCTCTGATATAACCCTTTGATTACCTCTTTTATCCTTTCTTTGTCTTCAAAACCAACCGTTTGGCCCGCTTGGGTTTCCTTGAGAATCTTTGCCGCATCGCCGTCTTCAGGGCCGATGCAGAGGATGGGACGACCTGAAGCAAGATACTCGAAAAGTTTGCCCGTGAGGATGCCTTTGGCATTGGGCGTGTTGTTGATGAGCAGCAGCAACACTTGTGAGGATTGTTGAATAGGTAGCACCTCCCCATGCGGGATATAAGGGGTGATCTCGGTGTTGTCCCTTAAACCCATGGCATTCAGATGCTCCGTCACGGATTGGTCAACCTGTCCTACAAGCTTGATTTTTAGTTTCTTGCCAAATTCTGCATCTTCTTCTTTCAACTCCTTTAGCGCAGCCCACAGCTGTGGTGCGTTGCGCGATGGGGTGACGACTCCTAGGTGCGTAAGTGTAAATTCTTGCGATAGCGGTGCGGCCGTTTGTGTTCCTTCAAGTTCCCAGTCATAGCCGTTGGGCACTACACGAACGTTTCTGTTTCCCAACCTGCCTAGTCCTCTCGCACAGTCCCATCCAATCGTGACGACTCTGTCGGCTTGCGTCAGAACTTGGTGCTCCAATTGGTGCTGCTTACGGTCGGCCCAATGGGTGAGATGAAGCTCATCGTAGAAATCAATCTCTGTCCAAGGGTCGCGGAAGTCGGCAATCCACGTTAGCCCTGTCGCTTTTTTCAACTTCATGGCAATCAGATGCATGGAGTGGGGAGGTCCTGTGCTGATGATGGCATCCACAGGATGTTCGTTCAGGTAGCTCGTCAGGTAACGTACCGACGGATTCACCCACCAACGACGGGCATCGGGGATAAAGCAATTACCACGAATCCAAACGGATAGCTTCTCTTTCCACCCGATTTTTTTCGATTCGGAGGCAAATCCCACTTGGACCTTCTCTTCCTTGATGCCCAGAAACTTCTTGTATAAGCTGTAAGGTTCAACGATGGGTCGCCTGATGACTTCAGCTTCTGGACATACGTCTTTTTCCAACGTATGGTCGATGATAGGATATTCGGCGTTTTCCGTGGTGTAAATCACGGGCTGCCATCCGTATTCGGGCAGGTATTTCGACATCTTCAGCCAGCGTTGCACGCCGCTGCCGCCCGACGGGGGCCAATAATAGGTGATGATGAGGACACGTTTCATGCTTTCTCTCCTTTCTTTGGCTTGAAGGTGATGATGAGCGCTCCGAGGAGGCCAAGAATCATGATTAGCGAACTGGCAAACGAGACGGTGTTGCCCACTTTCCAGGCTTTGGGCGCATATTCCATCACGATTTCATGTTCACCATTGGGAATGAGGGCACAACGGAGCAGATAATTGGCTCTGAGCAAAGGCTGTTCTTGCCCGTCTACAAACAACTTCCAACCTTTCTCAGTCCAAATCTCTGAAAAAACTACCGGATAGGTTGCGGTCGTTGAGCCTGTCGAAACGCCGCTGAACTTGTATGTCAGTTTGTTAGGCAAGTATTCCATCAACGTAATCTGCGGCAAAATGCTATCCGTAAGTCTATAATTCCCAACCTGTTGGACAAATTCCTTATGGAGGATAACCGTGTGTGCCAAATCAGTGCTGCCAAGAGCGTCGATTTCTTCATTGGGTGTGTCAACCCAAAGGATGTCATTAGGAATCCAAGCGTTGCCGAAAGCAAAGGGGTTCTGTAATGCCGGTGCGTTGGGGTTGTAAATGACGTATTTCGTGTTCAGCATGTTGAGTATGCTTGTTTGGGAAAGATTCTCCATCAGTTCGTTACCTGTTTTTGCGCTTCTTAGCAAATTCAGTTCACTACCGAGGTATTGGGTGATCACATCTTGATAACGGCGCAGTTTGGCTCCACAATAGCCGCCCAGTGACTTGTGGAAATAGCAGGTGCTAGCATCGTTGAACATGTCCTTGGTGATATCAGCAACTCTGTAATCCAAAGTGTTGTCATTCAATATGCTTTGGTCGGCGGCAGAAGCGACAAAAGGCTTGTTATATCTCGCCTTGTCGATGAAATTGTCATTGTTTAAGTAGCGTTTGTCGATGGGGAACATATCGATAAGCACAAGGGCAGCAAGAATCGGGAATGCGAATTGGCCTTTCAGTTTGCCTTTGCAGTAGAGGAAAATCGGAACGGCAGAAAGGAGGATGAAGATTAAGCTCCGGAGGGCATCTTTACGGAAAAGGATGAGATCTTCAGAAAATACGTTCTCGGTTCACAGCTTCTTTTATTCTTATTCCTCATGGGAGATATCAGGGA
>DAIOUZ010000066.1:0-8598 GCA_036759285.1 Candidatus Limiplasma sp.
CAAGAATATGTATTGGTTCCGGAATTCCAGCCACCATTACCTGCTGGTGTCTGAAAACTTGCATCAAGCCTGAGCGCATTGACATTCCCCACTCCCATCGCAAGCAGGGCGACAAATAAAAGTAAAGTTTTTCTCATTTTTTTATGAATTATGTAGTTTCGTGGGCAAAAATAGAGATTATTTTCAAATTCTTTGCAGTTAGAATTAATTTATTACTTTTGCGATGAATATTAAATGATATGAATCCTCGTGTGACATCGGTAGTAGCTGAAAATGACCATATTTTGCTGTTGGAGTTCACCAATGGTGAGAAAAGACGATTTGATGTAAGCCCATATATCGGGAAAGGCGTTTTTATGCCTTTGGTTGATGCAGCATTTTTTAGTAATGTAAAGGTTGTATTGGGAACTGTTCAATGGTCAAATGGTGCTGATTTATGCCCTGATACTTTGTATTTGGATTCTGAAATTGTGAATTGAATATGCTCCCTTTAGTACAAAACGACCCTTGGCTCGAACCCGTCAGCAAGGCGGTGGAGAAACGCCACAACCGATATGAAGAACGACTGCGCGGCATTGTCAGTCGTTACGGCAGCCTTAAAACTTTTGCCACGGGGCATCAGTTTCTAGGCTTCAACTACGACAAACGCCGTCATGGTTGGTGGTATCGCGAATGGGCTCCAGCGGCACATTACCTCTCGTTGATGGGCGACTTTAACGGCTGGAACCGCTATGAGTATCCTTTGGAACTAGCAGGTGCTGGTTTTTGGGAGATCTTTTTGCCCGATAGCGAGTTCGGTGACAAACTCGTGCACGGCAGCAAGTTGAAGGTGCTAGTGCAGTCGCAAATCGGTGAGCATGAGCGCATTCCTGTGTATATCAAACGTGTGATTCAGGATGAGGTCAACAAGGACTTCGCGGGCCAGTTTTGGAACCCGCCGACACCTTATATATATAAGCACGCCGCGCCGCAGTTAAAGAAGGAGCCTCTGTTGATTTACGAAACGCATGTCGGCATGGCGCAGGAGGAGGAAAGGGTAGGGACTTACAAAGAATTCACCCAAAACATCCTGCCCCGCATCAAGGCGGATGGCTACAATGCCATTCAGCTGATGGCCATCGCGGAGCATCCGTATTACGGCTCGTTCGGCTATCATGTTTCCAATTTCTTCGCCCCGAGTTCGCGTTTCGGTACGCCTGAGGAACTGAAGGAACTGATTGATACGGCACATGGTATGGGTATGCTGGTCATCATGGACTTGGTGCATTCCCACACGGTGAAGAACATCCGCGAGGGCATCAACCTCTTCGACGGTTCCGACAGCCAATATCTGCATGCTGGCGAGCGCGGCAATCACAACCTTTGGGACTCTAAACTCTTCAACTACGGCAAGGAGGAAACACTTCAATTCCTGCTCTCCAATGTGCGCTATTGGTTGGAAGAGTTCCGCTTCGATGGCTTCCGCTTCGATGGTGTGACCTCGATGCTCTATCTCGATCATGGCATCGGGACGACCTTCGACGCGCCCGAGAAATACTTTGGCGACAATGTGGATGACGATGCGGTCACTTATTTGCAATTGGCCAATACGCTTTGCCACGAGATGAATCCTAAGGCTGTCACCATCGCGGAGGATGTGAGCGGTATGCCCGGCCTTTGCAACCCGATTATCGATGGCGGCATGGGATTTGACTATCGCCTTGGCATGGGTTTGCCCGACTTTTGGATTAAGATTCTGAAAGACGAGCCCGAAGAGCAGTGGAACATGAGCAACTTCTTCTTCACCATGACCAACCATTTACCTCAGACCAAGACGGTGGCCTATGCCGAATCGCACGACCAAGCTTTGGTGGGCGATAAGACCATCGCCTTCCGCCTGATGGACAAGGAGATGTACACTTCCATGAGTGTAGATACCCCTTCCATGACCGTCGACCGCGGCATTGCCCTTCACAAAATGATACGGCTCTTCACGATTACCTTGGGCGGCGAGGCGTGGCTCAACTTCATGGGCAACGAGTTCGGTCACCCCGAGTGGATTGATTTTCCGCGCTTTGACAACGGCTGGAGTTATAAATATGCTCGCCGCCAATGGTCGTTGGTGGACAATGAAAACTTAAAATACCACTTCATGGGCGCCTTTGACAAAGCCATGCTCGACTTTGTGAAACAACATCCCGTAATGCAAACTCCACCCGCATGGTTGCTCCATGCTGACGAAGAGCATAAGACCGTTGTTTACGAGCGCGGTAATCTAATCTTCGTCTTCAACTGGGGGCCACATTCCATCCCCGATTACGAGATTCCTGTCAGACAAACGGGTGATTACAAAATCGTCCTTACTTCTGACGACAAGGCTTTTGGCGGTTTCGGCAACATTGATGCGAGTGTGAAATTCCCGTCCGAAAAGAAAAAGGACGTCATCACAATGAAGGTTTACAACGTCAGCCGCGTCGCAACGGTGTATCAAAGGGTTTGATTATTTCCCCACTTGTCCCTTAAACCAGGACTTGAGTTCCTCGTTGAGCCCTTTCTGCTGTTCCAACGAGTTGTCGAGGTCTTCGAAATACTGGCGGAAGCTGTTGACGCTTTCGTGCAGTGTATGCGGGAAATAGGTCACTTTCTGTCCAAGGCTGCCAAAGAGGCCCAAGGCATCGTTCAATTCGATGTTGGACTTGTGGTTTTTCAGTTCGGCGACGGCCTTGGCGGCACGGTGGTAGTTGCCGAGGGTACCATCTGTCAGATTGATAGTGCTGCCTTGAGCGTAGACCACATGACCATTTAAGGGCTTGTCCCATTCGCCCTCGGGCAGCGGAATAACCAAGGTGAAGTTCTCGCCGTCATAGGTCCAATCAATCTCTTTTTCCTCAGCGAATACATGCTCGGGGATATCGGAGGCAACAAACTTTAGCGTGATGTTGCGTGAAGCCATAGTGAATGGGCCTTCGGTTGGGTCAATTTGGAAGAATAGCACGGTTTTCTCCTCTTTGTCCTGTGTGGTTCTGAACCTGACACGCATATTGTTTTGGTCGTAATCTTTGTCGTCGCCATCGTCGTAATACATCGTGAAGTCGCCATCGGCACCAGGGTAAACCATCAAGTCGAATTGCGTCCGGTCGGTGCCGCCCACATGTTGGTGGCAATCGGCATACTGCGGGATGATGGAACCGGCTTTCACATAGAGCGGGTATTCATCGATCATGAAGCTGCGGGTAACGACTTGGTTGCCTTGCAGCATTGTTCCTGTACACACCTCGTACCAAGTGCCTTGAGGCAGCCAGATATCCAAGGTGGAGAAACTGCCTTCCATTGGGGCGGTGATAGGAGCCACCAGCATATCATCACCAAACATGTATTCGTTTCGGAAACTATAGGCTTCGGGGGAGTCGGGCCATTCATAGTAGAGCGGACGGCAGAGCGAGAGGCCTTCGTCGTGGGCTTTGCGGGCCATGGTGTATATATAAGGTATCATCTGACGGCGTTGATGGATGGTGTTGCGGATGATTTCGGTGTATTCGGCAGGCAACAGCCACGGCTCCTTGTTGATGGAGGCATCTTTGGTGGAATGGCTACGTAAGATGGGACTCAAGGCACCAAACTGCATCCAGCGGGCGTATAGTTCGGGTGCGATGGCACCGCCCCAGTGACCGCCGATGTCGTGGCTCCAGAAGCCATACAACACATTGCTTGCGGTAGAGTTGAAATAGGGCTGGAAGTCGAGCGATTTCCATGAGATGAAGGAGTCGCCTGAGAAACCGATTTGGTAACGGTGATTGCCCAATCCGCCCCAACGGTGGTAGAGCATCGGGCGTGTGTTACGGCTGCGCTCAAAGTTGGAGAAGAAGCAGTAGTTGATCCACCAGGTGTTGCTTAGGTTGGTGAGTTGCTTGTCGTTAGGCCATTGCTGCCAGTCGAGCCACCAGAAGTCGATGCCGTTACGCTCCATGGGCTTCAGCACGACATCAAACATGCCTGACATGAAGAGCTTGTTGGAACCTTGCCACGGAATGCCAGGTCGCCCCATGGTGTCGAGGTGCATGTAAGCGGCCATCTCGTCATAGCGTTCCTCGTAGGGCTCTACCCCGCCGGCAGGATGCAGGTTGAGGGTAGTGCGGATGTCGCGTTGATCCATGTCGGCAATGAGGCGGGTGTAATCGGGGAAAAGTTTCTTATTCCAAGTCCAACCCGTCCAGTTGCCTTTGCCTTCTTCGGTGTAGTGCCAATCCATGTCGATGACAAGCACATCGATGGGGATGTCGTATTGGTCGAATTTCTTCACCAAGTCGCGGAGCTCCTTGTCGCTATATGCCCAGTAGCGCGACCACCAGTAGCCGAAAGCATAGCGAGGCGGCAGCGGTACCTTGCCAGCAAAGACGGTGAAGTCTTTCAAGGCTTGCTTGTAGTTATGTCCGTAGCCCATGAAGTACCAGTCTTGGTTGTCGAGGCTCTCGCGTTCCATCACCCAAGGCCAGTCGCTGTTGTCGAAGAGATAGCTCTGTGAGTCATCGAGGAGCGTCCAGCCGTCGGTGGCCAAGAGGCCATCTTCAATGGGCATCTTTTGGTCGGTCGTGCCGCAGCGAATCTCGCCATCATAGCCGTCCAAAGTGCGGTAGGTGCCTTTCAGGTTGTTTTCTTGCACCTTGCCAGGTTTCCATACAAAACTCGGGTTGACACCTTTCAACGAGCTGATGCTCAAGTTGTCAGCAGTGAAAGCCCCGCTACCTTTTTTATATTGCAGCTTTAGTTTGGCCGTGGTGATTTCTATGTTTTTGCCTTCTTTGACCTTGAAGTCCACGGCAGGATAGTCGCGGATGACGGCCACCTGTGAGGCATTATTCACGAAATGCCCATCTTGGGCATATTCCAATCGGATAACGCCATCAGTGATGACGGTGAAGCGGACGTTTTCGTCTTGATAGGCGATGTTTTTGCTTTGCGCGTGGAGACTAAAAGTCAACAGCATGAGTAGTGAAAGGGTAAGGAGCTTTTTCATATTCGATGATTAAAGAACGCAGCAAAGATAGCAAATTATCCAAAACAAAAAAAGCCACTCCAAAGAGCGGCTTTCTTGTTGGAAGGACGCAATTAATTGCGTCTCAATTCTATGATTAGAAATTGTAATACAGTCTGATTTGAGGAGCAGCCAGGTCGCCATCCAGCAGGAAACCATCGGTTGCATAGAAATTGTGGTCGTAACCGACTTTACCGAAGCGGAAAGCGGCAGTCCAGTGGTCGGTGGCCATCCAGGCGATACCGGGTTGGATTGTCACAGCATAATCACGAACGTCATCAAGCAAGCCGAAGTCGCCACAAAGGTCGAAGAACAGGGAGAACTTGCCAACAGTGGTGGCCACGTAACGGACATAGGGCTGAAGAGCCAGCGTGTTAGTGGTAGTGGTGACAGTTTCTCCAAGCACATCGGCCTTGGTTTTATTGAAACCGTAGCCTGCGCCAAGAGCCACTTGCCAGTGGTTGTTGATAGCATAGCCCACTTCAGGAGCAAGGGAGAGACTCGTGTGATTCTTTTGAATGCTTGCACCAAGACCACCGCCAATCCAAACTTGAGCGTTAGCTGTGAAAATACCTGCAAAGGCAAAAGCCAAGACTAAGAATAATTTCTTCATTTTTTTAATGTTTTAAGGTTAATTATTTGTTGATTAGGTTGATTTCTGTTTTGAACCGGACGGACGTTATCAATTTCCGTGCCAGAATTTCGTTCGGCTCTTGTAGAGACGCGCCATGGCACGTCTCTACCGACCGAATTAGGTTTATTTCTCAATAAATGCAATCGTATCACCCTTGGCGACGCGCTTACCTTGGTCGGCAGTGGCCTCGACAATCTTTCCAGACCAGAGCGCATAGACGGGCTCCATACCATGCTCGCTGTTGATGGCGCAGAGCAGGTCGCCTTCCTTATAAACCTTGCCGGGTGCAGGGGCGATGCTCTTGTCGTCGAAGTCGACTTCCCACATCACGACACCGCTCACGGGAGCGATGACAGGCTCGGCGTTGGGGTGACGCAAGGCACGCAAGTCTGGAATCTTGGCCTCGCCGCCAGCCTTCTCGAACTTCGCCTTCATCTTGGCTTCCAGTTCTTGGTTGAAGCGACGCTTGGCCTCGCCCGACTTGTACTCACGGTACTGTTTCTCGTGCATGGCGAACTCGAAGAGTTCTTCGTCGTCCTGACCGCGGTCCCAACCTTCCTTTTTCATCATCTCGATGAAATGTGGCAAAGCGTTGGGGTAGTTGTCCTGCGGGTTGCCCGTAAAGAACTCCAATCCTTTCTTCTTGGCCAGTTCCACGATCTCGGGGGCCAAGGTGCCAGGAAGTTTGCCGGCCTTGCCGAGGATCATATCCCAAGCGGCGGGGTCGATGCTGGTCTCGTAACGCGGCTCGCCCTTGCTCAATGCGAAGAGGTTCATCAAGGCGATGTTCTTGGTATATTGGCTGAACGGGGTCACCAAAGGCGGGTTGCCGAGTTTCGGCCAAATATCCTGCACTTCCTGGAACAGCTCGACGAGCATTTCGTCTTCGCTCAGTTCAGGGAGTCCTTCTTTTTTGCGGTTCATGTTGATAGCAGCGTGTACTGGCTTGAGGTCGGCCATGAGCGAGCCCATCATGCCGCCTGGCAAACCACAGCCCACCAGCAGCGAGTTGATGTAACGGTTGCGCGGGTCGATCCAGTAGCCGAGGAAGTCGTCCATAAAGCTCTGTGTCATGCTGCGGGCAGCCATGTAAGTCTTCATGTCGATGTCCTTCACGAGGAAACCAGCATCTTTCAGCATAGCTTGCACGCTAATTACATCGGGATGGACGGTACCCCATGACAACGGCTCCATTGCCACGTCGACATAGTCGCAGCCGGCTTTGCAGACTTCGAGCATCGAAGCCATCGAGAGGCCAGGAGTGGTGTGGCCGTGGTACTGCACCTTGATATTAGGATGCTGTTTCTTGATATGCTCCACGATGCGGCCCAAGCTGACGGGACGACCCACACCAGCCATATCCTTCAGAGCGATTTCCTTGGCGCCAGCCTCGATGAGTTGGTCGGCGATGTGCATATAATACTCAGCGGTATGCACCTGCGAGTAGGTGATACTCATGGCAGCTTGCGAAATCATGCCGGCTTCGTTGGCCCATTTGATGGATGGGATGATGTTGCGCACATCGTTGAGACCGCAGAAGATACGGGTGATGTCGACGCCTTGGGCTTTCTTCACCTTATACATCAGTTGGCGCACATCAGCGGGCACAGGGTTCATTCTCAATGCGTTGAGGGCACGGTCGAGCATGTGGCACTCGATGCCGCCTTTATGCAATGCTGCTGTGAAAGCACGGACTGAGGGATTCGGGTTCTCGCCGTAGAGCAGGTTGACTTGTTCAGCAGCACCTCCGTTGGTCTCCACACGGTCGAAGCAGCCCATTTCGATAATCAAGGGAGCGATTTGCTCCAGTTGGTCTTTGCGTGGCACATATTTGCCTGACGACTGCCACATATCGCGGTAAACCAGGCTGAATTTGACTTCTTTTTTCATTATGATTGTGAGTTTTATGCGATTTTGATTGAGACTGCAAAGGTACAACTTTTCCCGTGAAGTATAACGAAAATACCGATGTCATTTGCAAATTCAATTCATGGTTTACATTTTCACATTTCTAAGATTGAAATTGAAGGCTTCTTTGGGTATTATCGTGGCCCTAAAAATTTGTCGCCATTCATGTGAATCATGTGGTCGGGAAGTTCCGCAAGCCAAATTTCAGTTTCCCAAGCAAGTTGCTCGGAGAACTTTTTATAGGTCTTGAAATCTAGGAAAGCGGTGACATATATCTTGCCAGCTTTAACCCCTTTGGTCATTAAAGTTATCTCTTGTATCCGCTTAGGATCCATCGGGCCGACAGAGGTTACAGCTTCTATGAAATAAATCCAATCATTGTCAGCACGATACAGAACAACATCGGGCATCTTGTCGTGAAGGGTGATGTTAAAGCCAAGTTCTTTGAGACGATCTTCATGCTTCACGAGATCTTTCTGTATGGTGTCACCCACATAGAGACACTCGGAGTTGGGTGCAAAACGTGGTGCAAATTCTTCAATGATAGCTTTCTGAAGTTGGTTGTGTTTGCCCGTGCTGAAAGTGAAGTCCTTGCCATTGATCCTGACAGGCATTTTCTTCATCTCTTTTTTTGACGCATAGATTTCTATTAAGCTTTGATGATTCTTTTTGAATTCTTTCAAGGGTTCATCTGACACATTGATTTTGTGTAAGATTTCAAGAAATTCTGTTGTTAGTCGATAACGATAATTGGGGCTGTTTGTCTCTTTTCCATTATCTTCCACGATGGCTGCGGTTCGAAAATGGTGAAGTGCTTGCTTACGGAAAGTCTCACGTGAATTTTCTGCATAATTCACGTCATAGTTTTGGTTAGCAAACGTTATGATATCATGTATTCTCAACCATTCATTTGTGGCTTGGCTCCAAAGGGTTGTTTTTTTAAGATTAGCCATGCCCAAGATGGTCAGCACACAGATGTCTGTTTGCTGTCTGGTAGGCATACCAATGTCTTTGAGTAGTTTTCTTACTATTTTTATCTTATCCA
>DAIOUZ010000066.1:8608-15466 GCA_036759285.1 Candidatus Limiplasma sp.
GACGTCCATAGCGGAACCTCCGCCTACCGCTATAATGCTATCGCAGTTTTGTTCTGTGAGTTCCATGCCAATCAATTCGCGTCCCATTTGCCGAATGGCGTCTTTTGATGGCACGGGCATCAAGTTGATTTCTGTTGAATTGACTTGGGTCGAACCGTTGAGGATCCTGTAATAGGAATCGTAGAGCGTTGAATTGAGCAATACAAACAAGCCGTATGCCAATTCTGGTGTATCGCATTTGATGTAGTTAATCTTGTTCTGGGTACTGATATACTTATATTGACTGTGGTCGGTTTTCAGGTAGATACCGCATTGCAGGCGACGTTTCTCTTCTTTTGAGGTAAAGCGTTTCACGAAAAGGTAATCAGTGTTTTCCTGCAAATAGCTAGATTTGTCGGTAACGATATATTCCGATTCACGTCCCACTGGCCACGACACACGTCCGTTCTTGATGTGATGTGAATAAAACAGTGGATAGGAGCCAACTTCGTTGTTGTTCCGCAGCACTTCTTTAGTGCGGAAATCAACGATAAGCCCTGTGCGCATTCGCAAGTTGTCAGATTCCAAGGTGCTCTTCTGGCTGTTTACTCGTGAAAGGATTTCAGCCTCTTCTGGACAGGTGACTAGAAACACAAACTGATTGGGAGCAACTATCGTGTTGTATTCAACATTGTAATACTTTATGTCAGAAAAGTTAGAGGTTTCGCTCGATGACATATTCACGTATTGAGGTTTCTCTCTCGTCTTCTTGATTTTGATGATCATCGTTTCTTGTAACACTGATTCACTCTCAAACACTTTGTCCCTACTGCCGAAAATGTGGATGTTGGTAATCACGCAATAGCGGAATAAATATTTGCGGAAGCGCTCAAAATAAGCTCCCGAAGTCCACGAACGGGGAATGATATACACCATCTCCTCTCCGTCTTTCAGATTGTTGACACCCATTGCCCAAAAAAGAAAATACAAGTTTGGAGCACCGTAGCAAACTTCGGGCATGGCTTTCGCCTCGGGAGAGTCTTTTGCAATCTTTAGATATGGAGGATTGCCGATAATCATGTCAAACTTCTCGGCCTCATCCTCATATAGGCTTTCACTGAAGTGTTGTGAAGTCAAATAGTTGTCAATCCTTATTTCGTATGAGATGCTTAGGGCACTTTTCAGATGGTGTAGATTCTGGGCTAAGGTTGGCAGAACCTTCAAATCGTTCTCGTAACAAACCACGGAGATTTCGCCCTCGTAACCGCTGTTTCTGAGTCGTTCCACCAATGCAGTGACGAGTAGTCCAGTACCAGCTCCAGCATCCAGCAGTCTTAACTTAGGCTTGGAGAAATTGATATAGAACAATGAAGCCATAAACTCAGCTGTCTTCTGTGATGTGAAAAACTGGCCGTATTTCTTTCGCTCCTCCTTGGGTATTGATTCCACAAAGGTAGAAGTAACCTGATAAGCCCTATTTAAACTTTCATTTGCCATCACTTTTTTGTTTTTCCGAATCTTATGGAAGATATTTAGGCTACAAAGGTACAATTTTTCCAACGAATTAATCCAAGTACTTTTTTGTGTTTTTTATCCTATTCTCCGAATTCCATGTATCTTTAATGCTGCGCAAAATGCTGGAAATCCTTTTTTTGCCGTAATAGCTAATAGTTTCTTTGATTTCGCTTTCGTTCCCATATTCAAAAACCCTCTGAATAATCCATTCAGAATTGCGTTGCCAGTCAAGAGTGTCGAAGTCGGTATCCCAAAACAAAGCTTTTCTGTATTTTGACTTGTCGGGTTGTGATTGTTCTAAAAGGTGGCTTGTGGCAATGAAAATTTCATAATTGGTTTGGATTTGATAAAAAAAGCATTGATAGTCAACTCCCAAAGCCTTTTCCAACTTAAGTGAGTTCTCGGGTGAGATTCTTCTACGGTTGGCAATGAAGTCATTGATTCTCTGATAGGGTATCTCGGAACGTGATGCCAATTCGCGTTGGGTAAGATGCGCTTTTGTTCTTATTCTGTCGAGCACTGCACCGCAGGGAATGTGGTGATATGTCAGATAGTTTTCGTACATTCGATTTGTTTTTCGGCTGCAAAAATAGTAAAAAATAACCAAATTTGGTTATAATTAGAACGAAAAAATGTAGAGACGTAGCGCGCTACGTCTCTACAAACGTCCAATTCAATTAGAACAAACCTTCAAGGATCTTGTCTTCCACTAAATTCGGCAACGTGACCTTCAGCTTGGGCTCAGCCTCCATGGCACGCTTGATGGCGAAGGTGGCGCCTTCGTTGCGGGCCCAGTTGCGGCGGGCGATGCCATTGTTAACATCCCAGTGCAACATGCAGTGGAGACGTCTGTCAGCATCGGCACTGCCGTCGAGGACCATGCCGAAGCCACCGTTGATGACTTCGCCCCAGCCTACGCCGCCGCCGTTGTGGATACTCACCCAGGTGGCACCACGGAAACCGTCGCCGATGACGTTCTGCACGGCCATGTCTGCCGTGAATGATGAGCCGTCGTAGATGTTGGAGGTCTCACGGAACGGGCTGTCGGTGCCCGATACGTCGTGGTGGTCACGGCCAAGGACGACGGGACCGCTCAGGCGACCATCAGCGATGGCCTTGTTGAACTCGGCAGCAATCTTGGTACGACCTTCGCAGTCTGCATAGAGGATACGGGCCTGTGAGCCGACCACGAGGTGGTTCTCTTGTGCGCCACGGATCCATTGGATGTTGTCGCGCATCTGCTGCTGGATCTCGGCGGGAGCGGTGCGGGCAATGTTCTCAAGCACTTCGCAGGCGATGTCGTCGGTGACGGCGAGGTCTTCAGGCTTGCCCGAAGCACACACCCAGCGGAAGGGACCGAAGCCGTAGTCGAAGCACATCGGGCCCATGATGTCCTGCACGTAGGAAGGATAACGGAAGGTGCCGTCGGCCTTCAGGATATCGGCGCCAGCGCGTGAAGATTGCAGCAGGAAGGCGTTGCCGTAGTCGAAGAAATACATGCCCTTGGCGGTGAGCTTGTTGATGGCGGCCACATGGCGGCGCAACGAAGCCTGCACCTTCTCCTTGAAGAGTTCGGGATTCTCAGCCATCATGGTCTTCGACTCCTCGAACGACTGTCCGACAGGATAGTAACCACCTGCCCATGGGTTGTGCAATGAGGTTTGGTCGGAGCCGAGGTCGACATGGATGTCATGCTCAGCAGCATACTCCCAAAGGTCCACCACATTGCCTTGGTAGGCATAGCTGCGGGCTTCCTTCTTGGCGAGGCTCGCGTTGACATGCTTGAACAGTTCCTCAATGTTGTCGTAAACCTCGTCGACCCAACCTTGCTGATAACGCTTCTGCGTAGCAGCAGGGTTGATTTCAGCGGTGATGCTCACCACACCGGCAATGTTGCCTGCCTTGGGCTGGGCACCACTCATGCCACCCAAACCGGCAGTGATGAACAGTTTCCCTGCTGTGCCGCCGCCCTGTTTACGGGCTGCATTCAAAACGGTGATGGTGGTGCCGTGGACGATGCCTTGTGGACCGATATACATATAGGAGCCAGCGGTCATCTGACCGTATTGCGTCACGCCGAGGGCGTTGTAGCGCTCCCAGTCGTCGGGCTTGCTGTAGTTCGGGATCATCATGCCGTTAGTGACCACCACACGCGGGGCGTCCTTATGGGATGGGAAGAGGCCCATTGGGTGACCACTGTACATAGCGAGGGTCTGGTCTTCATCCATGTTGGCGAGGTACTGCATCACGAGGCGGTATTGTGCCCAGTTCTGGAAGATGGCGCCGTTGCCGCCATAGATGATGAGCTCATGTGGGTGCTGTGCCACGGCGGGGTCGAGGTTGTTCTGGATCATCAGCATGATGGCCGCGGCCTGCTTGCATTTGGCAGGATATTCCTCAATCGGGCGGGCGTACATCTTGTAGGACGGACGGAAACGGTACATGTAGATGCGGCCGTATTTCTCTAATTCCTCGGCAAATTCGGGAGCCAAGGTTGCATGGAACTTGGCAGGGAAGTAACGCAAAGCATTACGGATGGCCAACTTCTTCTCAGCTTTAGTGAGAATGTCTTTGCGCTTGGGCGCATGATTGATGGTGGTGTCGTAAGGCTTCACTTCCGGCAGTTCATCAGGAATGCCAGCGAGAATCTCTTTTTGGAAATCGTTGAGCGCGTTCATTTTATTTAATTTAATTGTTTTTCGATTTTGGCCGCAAATTTAGGGAAATTTTCATCATTTTTCACAAATTCTACTTGTACTCCTGTATTTTTCCCTGTTTTTGTCGACAAATTGGCTCGCCAGTTCATGACATATTTACCATTAGAAGCGTTATGCTTCATTGTACTTGAGAACGTAGGAAATTTTCAAGCCAAAGTGGGTCGCAGAACTAACTTTTGTTCCGTTACAGGCAGAACTGGCTTGAAACAAAAAAGTTGTCAGATGGGGCGCGCACGTTAGTGCGCAACCCAGTCCCGTCTGGCAACTTTTTTTGTGGCGTTCATTTGTAGAGACGTGCCATGGCGCGTCTCTACTGGTTTTGTATGGTATGGTTTTGTGCGGCTGCCACGGTGTGACAGCCCTACACGTTTGGGTTGTAGGGCTGTCGCATTGCGGCAGCCGCATTATGCAGCAACGTTGTCGGGGAATTTGTGGGTTTTTATAGGCGTTTTCCATAAAGATGTGGCAATATTGGTGATTTTGTTTATTTTTGCAGCATAAAACCAATAATGAAAAGTATGTGTACACGAACAATCCATATCAACGATAGATTGTTGGAACAAGTCAGACCTATGTTTCCGAACGATGAGGATTTGCAACTGTGGTTAGAGAAACAGATGGAGTCTGTTTTGATGAACTATTCAGCTCAACATCAACTGAAACAACCTTGCTCCTATACTGATGAAGAAATGTATACCATCGTCAAGGAGCGGCTGCAAAGCATTGAAGATGGCACCGCTGAACTTGTTGATGGCGAAGAAGTCTTCTCCAAAATACGTGAACGTTATGGTTTTAAGGCATCAATGGCATAGCCAAGCCGAGATAGAGTTGGGCGAAACGTTAGATTATGTGTTTCGTGAATTTGGGGAGAGGACGGCTGAAAAGGTATATGTTGAAGTTGAGAATCGTGTGAAACAGCTATGTGCTTTTCCTGATTCTGGAATGTGCTATAAGGATTTATATTACAATGGCAAGGAGGTAAGGATACTTCACATGAGAAAATCTTCCATCATCTATTGCCATGATGACAAGATGCTGTTTATATTAGCTTTTTGGAATAATCGAAATGATGATACGAATGCAGATGAAATGTTGTCGGAAAGATAAGTGGTTTATGAAACGAATCACCACATTATTGCTTTTCTTGTTTTCAATACCCATTTTGGCATTATCGCAAAAAGTAGAAAATCAAAACTATAAATCCGCTTTTAAAGAAGCCTACCAAGCCTGCCCCGACATCCCCCAAGGCTTGCTTGAGGCCGTTTCCTTCACCAACACACACTGTAATCACCTCACCGACGCGAATTATTTTCACGATGGCCCCGATGCTATGCCACGTGCCTACGGCTTGATGGGTTTGGTGAAGGACGGCAAGGGCTATTTCCGTGAGAACCTGCATCTTGTGGCGGAGTTGTCAGGGATTTCGGAAGAAGAGATTTTGGAAAGTCCAGAAATGAATGTGTTGGCTTATGCCAAGGCTTTCGAGCGTTTGACTAATGAAAACAAAGCTAACGAGATCAAGGGCTATCTGTCCGTTATTCAGCAGCTTTCGGAGTTGCCGATAGGGGAGGAGAAGGACGTTTATCCAATGCAGAGCATGTTGTATTCGGTGTGCCTTTTCCTCATGGATGCGGAACGGGCCGAAGAGTATGGCTTCTCGAAACAGGAAATCGACCTGAAATCGGTTTTTGCTGAGCATTACGAAATGCTTACAGCTCCCGAGTTGAGCGTCAACCGTGGCCCCGACTATCCACCAGCCATTTGGGACCCAGCACCGGAATGTAACTGGGAACCCCGTACCAAACAGGTGAGCGCTGTAGTGATTCATTACACGGAAGGCACTTATGCAGGTTGTATCAGTTGGTTCAAAAACTGTGAGTCGAGTGTTTCGGCACATTATGTCATCCGTTCTGTTGACGGTCAGGTGACCCAGATGGTGCGCGAGAAAGACAAGGCTTGGCATGCCCGTACCGCTAATGGTTACACTATCGGCATTGAGCATGAGGCCTACGGCAACATCTGGAGTTTCTTTACCGAGGCGATGTACCAATCCTCAGCCGACCTGGTACGCGACATTTGCTCGCGCTATGCCATCATCAATGGGCATCGCACATTTTATCGCGATACCTTGGATAACGGCACCTGCCTCAACAACGGCCTGCACAACCTCGGCGGCGAAGAGGCTTGCACCAAAATCCGTGGCCATCAGCATTATCCCGACCAAACACATACTGACCCGGGTCCATATTGGGACTGGAACTATTACTATAAGCTTATCAACGAGGGCACGCCTGTCATCGTTTTGGAAGGCGAGGAAGGCCGTCTCGACCATCAGAACTATGGCGACGACGAGCGCAAGATTTGGGTAATTCGTGGGCCAGAAGAGTCGACCATCCAGTTGGATTTCAGCAGCTTCAGCCTAGAGGATGATTATGACTTTCTTTGGATTTACGATGGTGACAATGTCTATGCTCCCAAGATTGGCCGATGGAACACGCATAGCCCAGGCATGGTGCAGTCTTCAAGTAATGTGATGTGCATCGAGTTCCGCTCCGATTGTGCTACCACCGACACAGGCTGGGAGGCCTCATGGCAGGCTTTGATGCCCAGCGTGCCGATTCCAGAGGTAGAGATTCCTAAAGGGCTT
>DAIOUZ010000067.1:0-4962 GCA_036759285.1 Candidatus Limiplasma sp.
CTTTAACCGATAATTCAAACGCCTTGTTGGAAACCAAGATGATTGAATACAACAACGATGACGGTTTTGTGAACAATGAATCGTTTCGTATGACATGGAAGGCAAAAGAAGAACTGTTTTCCGAGCTTAAACTTGCTTCCATGAACAAAGAAGACGACAGGAAAAATGTCATAAAACACGAGGAGATTGTGGCCAAACAGCTCTATTATGACAAGGAAGTCACTAATCAAATTGAAGATTTAGGCCAGTTACTGAAAGAACCACACTATCAGGATATTTGCAGTCGTTTAGAGGCAAAGGGTTACCGCACAGGCTTCACTTGTCTGTTCTATGGTGCCCCTGGTACAGGCAAGACCGAGACCGTGCTGCAATTGGCACGTCAAACAGACCGCGACATCATGCAAGTCAACATTTCGCAAATCAAGAGCATGTGGGTGGGAGAAAGCGAAAAGAACATAAAAGAAGTTTTCGACACGTACCGAAACAAGGTCGAGAAAGCATCTATTGCGCCCATATTGCTCTTCAACGAAGCCGATGCCATCATCGGCAAACGGCAGGAAGGTGCCGAGCGCGCCGTGGACAAGATGGAAAACTCCATCCAAAACATCATCCTGCAGGAGATGGAGACCCTCAACGGCATTCTCATTGCCACCACCAACCTTGCCCAAAACATGGACAAGGCCTTCGAGCGCCGTTTCCTCTACAAGATCAAGTTCAACAAACCTACGCTGGAAGCAAGGATGCAGATTTGGCACTCCATGCTCCCCGATTTGAAAGAAACAGACATCAGAACGTTGGCTGAGCGCTACGACTTTAGTGGTGGCCAGATTGAAAATGTTGCCCGGCATTATGCCATCGACACCGTCTTGCACAGCGACGCGGCGAGTTCTCTGGAGAAACTAATTGCGCATTGTGACAGCGAACGCCTTGAACAAAAAGAAAACCGCAAAATCGGATTTAAGTAAATGGATAGAACAATGTAAAAATTATTGAGCCTGTGCTGAGGTTTGGCACAGGCCTGCTTTTTCTTTGCAGCATCAAAGCAATTAGACTATTTTTGCACACATAAACAAAACCACAGGCATGTTGAAATACATCAGTGACACCGCCCATTACGCCGAAGTACTTGCCCGTGTCCCCAAGGTGCAACGGAGTCTTTGGATTGGCACCGCCGACATCAAAGACCTCTATGTCAAGGTTGGTTCGCAAACCAAGCCTTTCCTTGCGGTCTTGGCGCAACTCATCAAAAAAGGCGTCGAAGTTCGCCTCATTCACGCCAAAGAGCCAGGGCCAGCCTTCCGAAAAGACTTCGACAAATACCCAGCTTTGTTCGACGGTCTTGAAAGGGCGCTTTGTCCGAGGGTGCATTTCAAGATATTAGTTTTCGACGGCCAGGTGGCTTATATCGGCAGCGCCAACCTCACTGGTGCAGGCATCGGCATGAAAGGAGAAGGCACGCGCAACTTCGAGGCGGGCTTTCTCACTGATAACCCCGAATTAGTGGAGCAAGCCATGAACCAATTCGATGCGGTTTGGATAGGCAAACATTGTACACATTGCAAACGGAAGGACTTTTGCGGGGATCCGATTGGGTGAGTTTTTGAAAAAAACATGTTTTAGTGCAAGCTTGTGCAACGATATGGCACAGGCTTGCTTTTTCTTTGCAGCGTTAAACTGTAACGCACTATGACCAAACAAAAAGCAATATCAACGACAAAGCCCACCATTAAAGTAATCGGTGTTGGCTGTGGCGGCAACAATATCGTCAATCACATGAGCCAAAGTGATTTTGATAGCATGTCTTTTGTGGCTTGCGACATGGATGCCAAAGTGCTTGAGAAATCAGCAGCCGCCACGACCCTGCAACTCGTCACAGACTGTCTGGGAAGTGGCAACAAGCCCGAAAAAGCAAACTTCGCAGCTGAAGAAAACATCGACGCAATAAAGAAGCTGTTCGACGACAAGCCGACATTGACTTTTGTCGTCACCTGTCTTGGAGGAGGATGCGGCACGGGTGCTGCTCCCGTAATCGCCCGTGAGTCAAAAAAGATAGGCATTACGACTGTTGCCCTTGCCACTTTACCTTTCGAGTTGGAAGGCGAACGCAGATTCTCGCAAGCAATGGAAGGAATCCGAAACATGACAAGGGATACGGATGTCCTATTCCTGCTCAACAACCAATACATTAAAAAACAATATAGTGACTTACCCATAAACCAAGCCTTCGAAAAGGCCGATGACCTGATGGCGGAAGTAGCCAAAAGCCTAATCCATTCCATGATGGAGCCACAACAAGAGAAAAAGAAAACCTCGCGAATAAAGGAATTTTTCAAAAGATTGATGAAATGAAAGCAAAAACGATGGTATTCAAAGCATTCAACAGAAAAACCATTGCCCGACTGCGGGAGGAATTGATGCCTTATGCGAATTCCATCCAAAGAAAGATTTGGAAAAAACGAGGTTGTGCATTAATTTGGCACAGGATATTTGTATCTTTGCCGCATTAAAACCTATAATCATGTCCAAAAACCTCCTAAACAAGTATGTCTGGCTCGTTGAGACCATCTACAATGCGAAGTACATCTCGCTTGAGGAAATCAACCGTCGCTGGCTTGACGACGACATCAGTGAGGGGGTGGAGATTCCGCGCCGCACTTTCCATACTTGGCTCAACGAAGCCCAAGAGATGTTCGGACTCGTCATCCTCTGCGAACGTAAAGGCGGTTATCATTACTATATCGAGAATGCAGAAGAGATTGGTCAGGGCGGACTGCGCAACTGGCTGCTCAACACCATCTCCACCAGCAACCTGCTCATGGAGAACCGACAACTCAACGACCGCATCCTTTTGGAAGAGGTGCCTTCGGTGAAAGACCACCTTGCCCCTATCCTCAAGGCGATGAAGGCCGATGCCGTGCTACTCGTCACCTACCAAAGCTATTGGCGCGACGAGAGCAGCACCTTCGAGCTGGAGCCCTACTGCGTGAAACTTTTCAAGCAACGTTGGTATCTGGTGGGCCGAAGTCCCCACTTCAAGCAGGTACGCATCTATGCCCTCGACCGCATCCTCAGCCTTGAGACCACAGAGAAGAAGTTCAAGATGCCAAAGAAGTTCAACCCAGCTGCATTTTTCGAGGACTTCTATGGCATCATCGCACGTGAACACGCCAACGTGGAAACGATTAGGCTGAAAGTCAGTGCGGAGCAGTCGAATTATCTGCGTTCGTTGCCATTGCATTCTTCACAGAAAGAGCTAGTGCGGAGCGGCGACTACAGCATCTTTGAGTTGCACCTCTGTCCTGAGTTCGACTTCCAGCAGGAGATCCTGTCGAAAACACCTGAAATTGAAGTGCTGTCACCAGATTGGTTGCGGGAGGAGATTGCTGGGAAGGTTAGAGCTTTGTGGGGAAAATACACCAAAAATTCTTAAAATTGAGTTTTTATTTCCAAAAATCGTGATTTTTGTAGAGTTTTAGAAACAAAATGAACTCCTTCGCCGCCATAGACTTCGAAACCGCCAATAACGAGCGCACCAGCGTGTGCAGCGTGGGCGTGGTAATTGTCCGCAATGGGGAGTTTGTGGACTCGTTCTATTCCCTCATCCAACCTGAGCCGAACTATTACAACTATTGGAACACACTCGTCCACGGCATCACACGTGAGGACACTGAAGATGCGCCCGTCTTTCCGTATGTCTGGCGACAAATTGAGCCGCTCATAGAAGGCTTGCCCCTCGTGGCGCACAACAGCCCCTTCGATGAAGGCTGCCTGAAAGCCGTGATGCGCTGCTACCAGATGGATTACCCCGACTATCAGTTTTATTGCACTTGCCGCGCCTCGCGAAAACATTTCGGAAAACAATTGCCCAACCACCAACTCCACACTGTGGCAGCAGCCTGCGGTTTCGATTTGGTCAACCACCACCATGCCTTGGCCGATGCCGAAGCTTGCGCTTGGATTGCAAGAGAGATTTTGTGAAAATGGAAAATTTTCCAGAGTTCTTATTACAAAATAGAAAAATTTCCGAAATAATCGATTAAAAATGGAAAATTTTCCGTATTTTTGCACAAATTTGAAATGAAAATGGAAAATTTTCCGAAAAACAACGAGAAACTGCCTGAAATCTTGGTGGCCAATGGTGACAAGAAGTATTCCTACTATCTGTCAGATTTGGTGAAAAAAGGACTTGTCAGAAAAGTGGTGCCGAAAATCTACACCTCCAATCTGAACGAGTCCAATGAAACCATTGTGCGAAGGAACCTCTTCCTCATTTTGGGGCGACTGTTTCCTGAGGCCGTGGTCAGCCATCGTTCCGCTTTTGAAATGAAGCCGACCGACACGGGAGACTTTTTCCTAACATACAAATACACAAAAAAAGTCGGATTGCCTGGCCTCGTCGTCCATTTGTTGGAAGGGCCTTCAGGACAGCCAGAAGACACACCTTTTGTCAATGGATTGTTCATAGCTTGCCCCGAAAGGGCATTTTTGGAGAACTTGCAAACAGCCTATCAAAAAAAGGAAAATGCAAAATGTCTGCCTCAATCTGCCATTGAGGACCGCTTGGAGAAAGTGATCCGCATCCATGGCGAAATCGCCATCAACGCCTTGCGCGACAAAGCACGAATCATAGCGGAACGATTGGAAATGAACGATGAATTTGCTCGATTAGACAAAATTATCGGTGCCTTGCTATCCACTCGTGATGCAAGAATCCTTACCTCGCCCTTAGCCACAGCACGAGTTTTCGGCGAGCCATACGACCCGCACCGTTACGAACTTTTCCAAACGCTGTTTTCTGCCCTTAATACAGATGTGTTCGCCTCCATCCCAGAAGGCAACCTTACAAGTCAATCCTACCGCAATTTCGCTTTTTTCGAGAGTTATTTTTCCAACTACATTGAAGGAACGGAATTCACCATCGACGATGCCCAGAAAGACGACCGCGGAACGGACATCATCCTC
>DAIOUZ010000067.1:4972-9329 GCA_036759285.1 Candidatus Limiplasma sp.
AAACAAATCATCGAGACCACCCAGCCGATACCCTCGAGGAATGAGGATTCCCACGACATGTTGGGTACATTCGCCATTGTTGCCGACCGAAGTGAAATGTCCATTATCCCCAACTCCGCCGAGGAACTAATTAACCTCCTTCAATCAAGACACAGAAAACTATTATCAGCTCGCCTTGAAAAGCATCCAGGGTTGTTCAAGATGCAGAACAACCGTGCAGGAAACAGCCATTTCGTTGATTACGAACTCGTCAGAGGAACCTTGAAAAAAGGATTCGATTTTTATCAGGCACTTAGGTCACCCTTTGCCAAAGCCGTTTTCATGTTGTTCATGATCAGCGAAGTACATCCTTTCGACGATGGCAACGGTCGTATTTCACGCATCATGATGAACGCTGAACTGACCCATGCCAACGAGTCGAAAATCATCATCCCTACCGTGTTCAGGACTGATTATCTTGATGCTTTGCGGAAACTGACCCGCCAAAGCGACCCATCGGTGCTTATCCGCGCCATGAGCCGCGTACGCCTATTCAGTTCCCAACTGCAAGCAGAAGACTTTGACACTATGCAACTCCAGTTGGAGCGTTCCAATGCTTTCTCCGATTCAGAGGAAGACATTTTAAGATTCTGATAAAACCAAAAAGAACTTTTTACGATGAATACTCAGACAGATAAGGCTTTAGACCTCCTCAAATCCGGCAATGCCCGCTTCGTCTCGGGAGCCTTGACACCAAAAGACGACTATGAAGAATTGCGTGAAAATCTCAGTTCAGGCCAGCAACCCTTTGCCGTGGTGCTCTGCTGCTCCGACAGCCGTGTAGCACCCGAAATCATCTTCGACCAAAAATTGGGTGACCTCTTCGTCATCCGCAACGCTGGCAACGTCGTTGACAAACATGTCCTCGGCTCCATCGAATATGCCGTAGAGCATCTAGGGACCTCATTGGTGGTTGTCATGGGTCACTCCTGCTGTGGTGCGGTCACCGCAACACGCTTAGGCGAGGCGTTGCCTGACAACATCATGGCCATCGCCAGACGCATCAGGCCCTCCATCAACATCTCGGACGGCATCGACGACAACGCCCGCAGTCATGCGAAACGCATGGCCAAGCTCATCCAAGGCAACCCCGTCGTCCATCACCTCCATGCCCAAGTGACGGCCGCCTTCTACGATATCCAAAGCGGAAAAGTGGAATGGCTGTAACAAGGTTTTTTCTATTTTTGTAGTTCCATTCACCGAAAAACCTATTCGACTATGAAAACACCTCTAAAACAAATACTTAAAACCATCATCCCTGCGTTCTGCGCTTCAATCCTGACCCTTATGACCTCATGCAACCAAAAAACATCCGTCAACCTCATCGTCCACAATGCCAACATCTACACCGTTGACAACGATTTCTCCAAAGCTCAAGCCTTCGCCGTGAAAGACGGGAAGTTTGTCGCCGTCGGCGATGAAGAAACCATCATGCGCCAATATGCCGCCGAGGAAACCATCGATGCCCATGGCGACGCAGTGTATCCCGGTTTCATGGACGGGCACTGCCATTTCACAGGCTACGGAGAGAACCTCATCCGCTGGGCCGACCTGAAAGGCTGCACTTCCTTCGATGAGGTCATCGAACGCCTCAAAGTACACGACAGCCACTACCCTTCCGAGTGGCTCTTAGGTCGCGGCTGGGACCAGAACCTTTGGGAAATGGCCGAGTTTCCTGACAATGAAAAGTTGGCAGAGGCCTTCCCCGAAAAGAAAGTCCTGCTGACTCGCGTGGATGGTCATGCAGTACTGGTCTCCAAGGAAGTGCTTGAACTGGCGGGCATCAACGAAGAAACCAAGATGGATGGCGGTATGGCCATCATCAAGGAAGGTCGCTGCACAGGTGTATTGCTGGACAACCTGGCTGATGCGGCTAAGGCCTTAGTGCCTAAGATGGAAAACGAGCTACGCGTACAAGCCCTGCTCAAAGCGCAGGAGAATTGTATGGGTGTCGGTCTGACCAGTGTCACCGATGCGGGTTTGGACATCGCCACCATCGAACTCATCGACAGCCTCCAACAGGCAGGACAACTCAAGATGCACGTCAACGCGATGGTCAACCCCGATGATGAAACCATGGACCATTTCATGCGGCAAGGTGTCATCGACAAGGAAAGACTCACTGTCAGAAGCGTAAAGATCTACGCCGACGGCGCCTTGGGCTCCCGTGGCGCGAAACTGCTTGAACCTTACGCCGACGACCCGACAAACGACGGTTTGATTTTGGAAAGCGACGAGTTCTACCGACATGTCTGCCAGAAGGCTTACGATGCTGGTTATCAAGTGTGCTGCCATGCCATCGGCGACGGCGGCGTGCACCATATTTTAGACATCTTTTCGGAATACCTTAAAGGCAAAAATGATTTACGTTGGCGCATCGAGCACTCGCAAACCGTAGCCGACACGGACTTCCAACGCTTTGGAGCGTTTTCCGTTATCCCTTCCATCCAAACCACACATTGTACCTCCGACATGGACTGGGCCGACGAGCGTCTCGGCGAGCGCATCAAGAACGCCTATGCCTATCAACAACTGCTGCAACAAAACGGCTGGGTCATTAACGGCACCGACTTCCCCATCGAGGACATTAGCCCCATCTATACCTTCTATGCCGCCGTGGCCCGCAAGCACTTGGACGGCACGCCCACAGAGGGATTCCAAATGGAAAACGCCCTTAGCCGCGAACAAGCCCTGCGTTCCATCACCATCTGGGTGGCCAAAGGCTGCTTCCTCGAGAACCGAAAAGGCAGCATCGAAGTCGGAAAAGACGCTGATTTCGTGATTCTTGACAGAGACCTGATGACTATTGAGGAAAGCAAAATCCCCACGGCCAAAGTGAAAATGTGCCGTATTCATTAACCCAACCAATGACCTTTATGGAAAGCCCTTCCGAATTCGACTATATCCTCATTAAAGACGCGACCGAGAACAACCTGAAACACGTCACCGTCAAGATTCCGAAACGGCAAATCACTGTGGTGACAGGTGTGTCAGGCTCGGGTAAGTCATCGTTGGTATTGGACACTATCGCCGCCAAGTCGCGCCGTGAGTTGAATGATACTTTCCCTTCGTTTACGCAGCAGTATTTACCGAAATACGGCCGTCCGCATGTGGGCGACATCGAAAACCTGCCCATCGCAATCGTTATCGAGCAACGCAAGCCGACTTCCAATTCACGTTCGACTGTAGGCACTTACACGGACATATACGCTTTATTGAGGTTGTTGTTCTCCCGCATTGGGCAGCCTTTCGTGGGATATTCCGATGCCTTCTCGTTCAACCATCCTTCGGGCAGTTGTCCGCGTTGCGCTGGATTAGGCGAAATCCGTGAGTTGGACATCCACAAACTCGTCGACTTCGACAAATCGCTCAACGACGAGGACACCATCCACTACATCGCCTTCGGCAAAGGCGGCTGGCGTTGGATCCGCTATGCCTACAGCGGCCTCTTCGACCTCGACAAGAAAATCAAGGACTACTCGCCCGAGGAACTCGATTTGTTCCTTAATTCGCCACAAATCAAACTGAAAAACCCACCATCAAACTGGCCAAAGAGCGCCAAATACGAGGGCATCATTCCCAGAATGTACCGCAGCATCATCAACTCGGAGGAAGGCCTGCTCCACGCCGCCGTGCTCAACCCGATGCTCACCATGGGCACATGTCCCGACTGCGGCGGCACGCGCCTCAACGAGAAGATTCGCTCCTGCAAAATCAAGGGCGTGAACATCGCAGAAGTCACCGCCATGAGCATCGCCGACTGCCGCCAATGGATGGAGACTATTGACAATCCGCTTGCCGAGGACATCAAGCGTGCCACCATTGAAAGACTGGCAGCTCTGGAGGAAATCGGCCTCGGCTACCTCACCCTCGATCGTGCCATCGGCACGCTCTCGGGCGGAGAGGCACAACGTTGCAAAATCGCCAAATACATCAACTCTCCCTTATCCGACGTGATGTACATCCTCGACGAACCCAGTGTGGGCCTGCACAACCACGACATCCTGCTGATGCAGAAGTCGGTGCAAAAACTGAAAAACCATGGCAACACCGTCATCCTCGTTGAGCATCACAAGGAGATGATCAAAATCGCCGACCATATCATCGACATGGGTCCAGGTGCAGGCATGAAAGGTGGTGAAATCGTTTTTGAGGGCAGTTACGATGATTTATTGCACAGCCAAACACTTACTGGAATTTCGCTCAGCGCAACTAGTTCCATTAAGGAACAAGTTCGCCAACCCAAGACATTTTTTCACTTGGAGGATGCCACTTTGCATAACATTAAGAACTTGACTGTCAACCTTCCTCTAGGTGT
>DAIOUZ010000067.1:9339-9614 GCA_036759285.1 Candidatus Limiplasma sp.
ATGTGTGGCATAGCGGGCGTGGCTGGTTCGGGCAAGAGCTCGCTCATGGAATGTTTCCGCAAGGCCTATCCTAACCCCGAGGAAATCGTTTACATCAGCCAGAAGAACATCGGCATCAGCCTACGCTCCACCCCTGCCACCTACCTTGAAGTGGCCGACGACATCCGCAAACTCTTCGCCAAGGTCAACAAAACCAAGGCCGATTTGTTTTCCTTCAACGGCAAGGGTGGTTGCCCTGTCTGTCAAGGCAAGGGCGTCATCGTCAGCGACATGGC
>DAIOUZ010000067.1:9624-10821 GCA_036759285.1 Candidatus Limiplasma sp.
ATGAACATCGCCGAGGTGATGGACATGACGGCCAATAAAGCCTCCGAAATGTTTGCGGGCACTGTGATAGCTGAGAAGCTGGAGCCACTGCGCAAAGTCGGTTTAGGCTATCTCCATTTGAACCAGTCGCTCTCGACGCTTTCGGGCGGTGAGTTACAGCGCATCAAACTGGCCTCCTATCTGCGTGATGCGGGCAAAATCTTCATCATGGACGAGCCTTCCGACGGCCTGCACCTCAACGACATTAAGCGCATCCTCGACCTCTTCGACACCATGGTCGAAGGAGGCAACACCATCTTCCTCATTGAGCACAACCTTGAAATGCTGAAGGCATGCGACTACTTAATTGAACTCGGTCCTGGTGGCGGTGCCATGGGCGGCAAGGTGCTCTTCACGGGAACGCCGAAGGAAATGCTGGACTGCAAAGAGTCTATTACCGCACCTTATATGACGGTTTTTTAAGCCAGTTCGCCTCCTATGTCATTCCAGCAAGGGCAAGTGGGTAGGCGGGAATCTATAGGAGGCGGTTAAAAAGGTTAAGACCTTATTTGACAGCTTCAGAAAGCATAGATTCCAAGCCTCCACACAGCCCACTGCAGGAATGACATGCTCTCTGAAGCCTGCTTTGCCTTGCACGGGGATGACATACCCGTTGAAGCCTGCAAAGCCAAGAATGAAATGACATGACTTCAAAAGCTTAAAAACATTTTTTGTACAAAAATCGTCTATAAACCAAATATTTGTATCTTTGCATTTCATTTTTTACAAATCAAACCCCACGCAAAATGAAACGATGGATTAAAAGAGGCCTCCTAGTGGCTGTATTGATCATTGGGACAGTTCTCCAACTTTCGGCACAATCGGAAGTCACCGTCTGGATGAACAGCGGAGCCATACAGACCTACTATTTGACCGAAAACGACCGCATGTATTTCGAAGACAATGAGAATCTCGTTATTGAAATAGGTCTTTATGCCAAAGAGACGCATACGATTCCCTTGGATGACATCCGTAAGATTACCTGTTCCGAACTTGATGGCACGGTTGAGGACAGCAACCAGCCTTTGGCGATTTTCCCCAACCCTGTGCATGAAACGCTGACGTTCCGCAACCTCAACAGCAAAGAAACCATCCATATCTACGCTATTGACGGACGCTTGGTTAAAACGGTTGAAGCAGTTGGAAACCAGCCTATTG
>DAIOUZ010000067.1:10831-11596 GCA_036759285.1 Candidatus Limiplasma sp.
CCTAGGTATCGGACTCTTCTTGGTCAAAACCCAGTCATGCACCCTTAAAATGATCAAGCTATGAGAAAGACCTTATTCATAACAGCCCTTCTGCTGGCTTGCATCAGCCTCAACGCACAAGACTATCACATCAACCTGCACAACAATGGTTCGGTGATCTACGACAACAACGTGAACACCATCGAAGATATCCGTTTTCAAGGCAGCCAGCCTGCCAATATACTCATCAACGCGCAAAACGGCACCACCACCTTTCCCCTCTCCGCTTTCGACAGCATCACCTTCGTGAGAGAGGAACTCCCTCCTGCGGGCGACACGGTTTACATTATTTATAATGGCTCGAGCGTGAATGTGGTCAACCCGTTCTCTAGTAATGATGTGACGGTAAGCACGAACAGCGCCAATGTCACCGTGAACTCCACCATGTCCAACGTGCCTTACGTCGTTTCAGGCAATTCTTCCAACGGCTCACTGATATTCAATAGTAGCAATTCTTTCTACTTGGCATTGAGCAACTTATCACTAACCAGCGGCAACACTGCTGCTATCAATATTGCAACTCCAGTCGCTGTCAATCTTAACCTCAGAGGCAACTCAACGATTGCCGACAACGCCAACAGTGCCATTAATGGAGCCCTTTATGCGGCTGGTAACCTCTCCATTAGTGGTGCTGGAGCGATACAAATCACGGGCAATGCCAAGCATGGCATCTCTGTGGAAGGCATTTTGACGGTCAATTCTGGCACCATCATAATCCCTGAAACC
>DAIOUZ010000067.1:11606-12188 GCA_036759285.1 Candidatus Limiplasma sp.
GCGACGGCATCCATGGCAGCAGTGACCTGATTTGGAATAATGGTACACTTGTCATCGTGTCGGCAGGTTCTGATGGCTTGGACATTTCAGGCGACATCACCATCCAAAACGGCGACCTGACCATCAACACGACGGCTGAAGCCCAAAGATGTATCAAAGTGTCGGGAGTTTTCACAATGAACAATGGTAGCCTCACTCTTCATGCTAGCGGCGTAGACAGCAAAGGCATCAAGGCCGACAGCGAAGTCAACATCAATGGCGGCAACCTCACTATAGTCAACTCTGGCGACATGTCGAAAGGTATCAAGTCCGATGACGATATCAATATTTCGGGCGGCACTATCGACATCACCGCTTCGGGCAGCACCGTCTTGCAGATGGTGAACAACCAAAACGAGCCCGCTTACTGCACCGCCATCAAGTGCGACACCGATATCAATATCACAGGCGGCAACTTCACCATCACCCTACCCACCAGCAACCATGGCGGCAAGAGCATCAGCGCCGACGGCAACCTCAGCATCAGCGGCGGTGACTTCATCATCACTACGCAAGGCGATGGCGCCACCTATACCATCAGTG
>DAIOUZ010000067.1:12198-15278 GCA_036759285.1 Candidatus Limiplasma sp.
CGAAACGCTGATATAGCCGGCTTTTAATGCCGTAACAAGGATGCCTACACTTCCTCATGCATGAAAAGTGAAGGGAATATGGAAATCCTTGGCGGCACCTTCAACCTCACCAGCACAGGTAGAGGCGGAAAGGGCATCAATGTCGGCGGCACTTTGGTCATTGGGCAGGAAGGTGCCAGCAATGACGACCTCACCCTCAACGTCACCACCAGCGGCGAACGCATCACCATTACATCAGGAGGCGGCGGTCCCTGGGGCGGTGGCGACTATGCCAACCCAAAGGGTATCAAGGCACAAGGCAACCTGACCATCAATAGCGGTAACATCACCGTACACTGTACCCAGACACAGAACGAAGGCGGCGAGTGCATTGAGAGCAAAGCCATCTTGACCATCAACGGGGGCAACATCGAAGCTTATTCCGTGAAAGACGATGCGGTGAACGCAGCACAAAACCTCACCATCAACGGTGGTATCTATTACGCCCACAGCGACAACAATGACGGCACCGATTCCAATGGCACCATGTTTATCAACGGCGGCTTCAACATCTCCAACGGTTCGCGTTCACCCGAAGAGGGCTTCGACTGCGATTGGAACCAGTTCAAGATTACGGGCAGCACTTCCATCGGCACAGGTGGTGGCACCAGCGACCCGAGTACAAATGTTTGCACCCAGCCTTCGCTGAAAATCAACACGCAGCCTGGTTACGCCATCCAAATCCTCAAGTCGGACGGCACTGTCATCTGCACCTACCAATGCCCAACCTTCACAGGAGGAGGTGGTGGCGGATGGGGCAATAATATGGTCATGCTCTTCACCGACCCACAACTCCAGACAGGACAAAGCTACACCGTGAAATACGGCGGCACCATCAGTGGTGGTGATGAATGGCATGGTTACTACACTGGCAATGTCACTTACTCGGGTGGACAAAGCACCAATGTCAATGTCAACTCGATGTACACCACAGTCAATGCAGGAGGCGGAGGTGGATGGTAAATCCCGCTATCATAACCTATGTAGAGCAGGAGATCCTGCCCCGCTACGATTTTTTTGACGCGGCCCACAAGCGCAACCACGCCGAAGAGGTCATCGAGAGGAGCATGGCTTTGGCCAAACATTACGAGGTGGACAAGAACATGGTCTATGCCATTGCCGCCTACCACGACACTGGCCTCTGCGAAGGCCGCGACACGCATCATCTCGTTTCGGGACGCATCATCCGTGAGGACCAAAAACTGCGCGAATGGTTTGATGAAAGCCAAATCGAGACGATGGCACAAGCTGCTGAAGACCATCGCGCCTCGTCGGGACATGAGCCTCGCTCAATTTATGGCAAAATCGTTGCCGAAGCCGACCGCCTCATCACACCCGAAAAGGTCATCCGTCGCACCATCCAGTTCGGCCTAGACCATTATCCCGAATTGGACAAGGAAGGTCAATACCAACGTTTCAAGGCACACTTGATGGAAAAATACTCAGACACAGGCTACCTCCGTCTTTGGATTCCCGAGTCGGACAACGCGACTCGCTTGGAAGAATTGAGAAAAATCATCAGAGATGAGCGCAAAATGCGGGAAGTTTTTGAACAAACCTTTGACCTATAAATACACTATTTCCCAGAAAATCTTTTCCTATTACAGATATTTTGTATTTTTGCATCAAATTTTAAACTCATTTTCAATATGAAAAAGTCGTTATGTACATTGGTACTTCTTTGCATTGCCACCTTTGCAATGTCACAAGAAAGAAAAGAAATTGAAGTCAAAATATCCTTAGGTGACACGATGGTTTGGGCGCCTTATGACCACTGCGACACCATTCACTACAGCACCAGGTTCCCTCAAAACATTGATTTTCAGTTAATCAATTATGGGGAAAGCGTCCAAGTCGTTGCAAAACGAATCGGCCAAAGCCGCGTTACTGCTAAATGCAAGTCCGCTGACACTATCTATGTGGCAAATATCACCATTATCGACCCGAACGCCCATGTAGAAGTCCCTGTGATACCAGTAAAACCTGCGACACAAGCTTTCACAGGCGTATACAAATTCATCCCTCCTGTTGACAATTTCTTTATCACCATTAATGACGAAGGCACCCAATTCAACGAGACTTATATGAAACATGGCGACGAAGAGGCATTCAACGACGGACAAGGTATCGACCGCTTCTGGAACGTTAAGACAGGAATGAACTGGTACTACTGCCCTGACGCACAAGGATGGACCGATGATGTTGAATGGGAGTTTGAACCCTTTAGCAAGAACTTCCCCCCTCTCAAGTCCTTTGCCAACGAAGTCGAAAAGAGCAATCTCTCCCAATATTATGTCGGTAAGGAAAGAGTGCTCGACATTGAATGCTGGCATTTCTTCGTCGAACAAAATGACGGTTCCGTCATCCAATATTGGGTCGACCCCGCAAACGGTTGCACACTCAAGCGTAAAATCAACAGTGAACCCGCTAAAGTGGTCACCGTCTACGACCTCAAATACAACAAAGTGCATTTTGGTCCTAGCTATAAGAAAGGCCTGCACGACACCAGAAGATAAGCTTGCGGTTAAGCGTTTGATTAATTGAATTTTGAATCTTAAATCTTTAAATATTAAATCAAAAATATGGACAACATCGAATTAAAGAAAACCCCTTACAACCAGATTCATCACGACCTGGGCGCCAAAATGGCTGAATTTGCCGGTTACGACATGCCGATTCAATACACCGGCCTTGTCGAAGAGCACAACAACGTCCGCAACAACGTCGGCGTGTTCGACGTGAGCCACATGGGCGAGTTCCGCGCCAAAGGCCCCATGGCCAAGCAGTTCATGCAGTACTGCACCGTCAACGACGTGGCCGCTTTGAGCGACGGCAAGGTGCAATACACCTGCCTGCCGAACGGCAAGGGCGGCATCGTGGACGACATGCTCGTCTACCGCATCGCCGACGACCATTACTTCATGGTGCCTAACGCTGCCAACATCGACAAGGACTGGGCTTGGATGAGCCAGATTGCCGAGAAGTTCGGCATGACCCTCGGTGAAGACTTCAAGAACGAGAGCGAAGAATGGGCTCAGCTG
>DAIOUZ010000068.1:0-2520 GCA_036759285.1 Candidatus Limiplasma sp.
CTCTGCTCAGGGACCGCAGGCTCAGGGACCTTAGGCATATAGTCGGTCGACATCAGCGTTGAGGTATTTTCGTAAAGCGGAGCGAGTGGAGAGTCCGCCTAGGAGGATGCCCAATATGATGATGCCAACAAAGATGCCTATGATGATGGTATAGTCTTGTACGAAAGTCAGTTCTGGTAGTCGTTTGGTGAGGCCGTAGAGCAGTAGAGCCAACAATGCATCAGCCAGCAAAGCTCCAAAGAAGCCTTGCAAGATACCACTTCGGATGAATGGCCGACGAATGTAAGCAGGTGTCGCTCCCACAAGTTGCATACTGCGCACAAGGAAACGCTTGGAGTAGATGCTAAGGCGTATCGTATTGCGAATCAGCGTAATGGCGATGATAAGCAGAATCAAACTGGCAATCATCAGTGCGATGCCGATGCGCTTGACGTTTTGATTTATGAGGTTCACCAAGGATTTCTGATAGTAAATCTCCTTGACGTCCTTGTTTTTCAGCAGTTGGGTTTGGATGACATCGAGGCTGTCGTTGTTGGCCCAGTCAGCGTTGAAACGCACGTCGATGGAGGGGAGGAGCGGGTTCTCTTCGTTGCCGAGCCATTGCAGGAAGTCCTCACCGAGGTCTTCACTTAGGCGGCGTATGGCCTCTTCTTTGGTGATGTATTCCGTTGACTTCACGGCAGGCATGGCATCGAGTTCCTTTTGCAGGTTGAGGATGCTGGCTTCCTTCACGTTGCTGTTCATCGCCACTTCAAAGCCGATGTTTTCCTTAAGATGGTTGGAGAGTTTTTGCGCGTGCATCATCAGCAGGGCAAACATGCCTAACAAAAAGAGTACCAATGTGATACTCATCAGCGACATGAAATAGGATCCTGCCACGCGACGTTTGCTTGAACTCTTTTCGGACATCTTTACTTCGATAAACTCAGTAACCACTTCGTGAATGAAACGGCAAAGATAGGGGAATTATTTGATAAACCTCCAAAGAAATCCTATTTTTACATTGTTATCGAGAGCATCAGATAATTTCGTCATTCCACAAGGCTTTGAAAAAGTCTATCACATAATACAAATCGACCTCTCCACTTCGACGGCTGATACGGTCGCGGGACACGAGGATCTGCTTCACGTTCGGATGTTCCTTGGCGAATTCGGTAAGGCCTTTTTTATGGCTGGTTTGAACTGTATCCGTCGACTTGATTTCAATTGCCACCCGCGCATCGCCTATAACGGCATCCACCTCAATGTCATCGTAGGTGTGCCAGTATGTCAACTTTTCCTCGCTGTTTCTATAGCCAAGATAAGCTACAATTTCCTGCATCACAAGATGCTCAAAGGCATGTCCATATTCGGGAGTCTTGGGGGCGAGGTGATGACGGCCGGTCAAATAGTTGGCAATGCCCACATCGAAAAAATAGAATCGGGAAGCCTTGGTGAGCTTTCGTTTGATGACTTTCCTGTAAGCTGGCACCTCAAAGCCCAACAATGTATCACAAAGTATCTGGTAATAGGCCTTGACCGTATTGGCCGAAACGCCGCAATCTGTGGCCACGTTTTCATAATTGAGCATTTCGCCGTCCGAGATGGCGGCCACTTCCAAAAAACGGATAAAGTCGTCCACTTTTTGCACGGCGGCTTCCTCTATGATTTCTTCCTTTAGATAGAGTTCAATATAGGATTTGAGACGGTTTCGGGCATTTGCCACCATATAATGTCGAGGAATCATGCCGTTTTGTATGGCACGGTCGAGGTCAAAATCTGGAATTTCTGCGCTGACTAAGGGAAATAGTGTCTCTGGGATAGCACGGCCACCGAGATTGTTGGCACCGCTCTTTTTCAGTTTGCGTGCACTGGAGCCGCTGAGAATAAAGAAAAGACCTTTGTTCACCATCAGCCAGTGGACTTCGTCCAACAAGTCGGGCACTTTCTGAATTTCATCTACAACGACCAATGTTTCCGGCGGAAAGCGAAGCAAACTTTCCCGGAACGTTTCGGGATGTTGTTGGAAACGATTTCTCAGTTCAGAGTTCAGAAGGTCGATGTAAACGGCCTTAGGGAAGCGTTCTTTCAACAGCGTGGACTTACCTACCTGACGCCCGCCAAACAAGAACACAGCTTCATCCAAGCGGTTCTCTATGTCAAATATTCTATGATACATAATAAACTTGAATTTCCTCAAATCAATTGCGGATATTCTCGTAAAATCCGCAACGTGATTGCGGATATTCTTGAAAAATCCGCAACGATGCTGCAAAAATAGTAAAGAATATTGGATTGGCAAACTTTGACAGAAAAAAAGCCAAAGAAAGCCCCAAAACCAAACCCTGTCGCCTTGGGCCAGTTGGGCTCTCGATGGCTTTTTTCGCTTTCCGTACTTCCTAATGTTTCACAAATTTCCGCGTCTCACCTGCAACTGTGATGAAATACATGCCCTCAGGCAAATTGGAAACATCAATCTGCTGGGTTTCAGTGGTGATGTTGCCTGTGAGGACGGTTTGCCCCATGAGGTTGCTGATGAGG
>DAIOUZ010000068.1:2530-5917 GCA_036759285.1 Candidatus Limiplasma sp.
GCATGGCCGTGCGTCTCAACGAATAAAACGCCATTGGTTGGATTCGGATAAACCGCAAAGGCCGTCGTCATTTCCCCAATTCCATCAATCATGGAAGAAATCTGCAGGTATCGTGCATCGACACCGCAGGTGTTTTCGGCCATAACGGACAGCGTGCCGTAGCCAAAGGAATTGATGGTGACCTCGCAATGTCTCGGGTCATTTCCGACGGACAACTGCCATTCGGGATTGCTCAACACCCATTGTATTTGGGCATCAGGGTCGGAAATCTCCACCTCATACGGCAAGGTGATGGTCGGGTTCTCGGGGTCAAGTAGCACCTCGGACTCACCTTGTATCTCGCTCATAGTAACGGATTGTAGTATGGTGAGGTGCAAGGTGACGGTATGGTCGCAGTCGTAATAGGTAGAGGGAACAACTACAGTGTAATCGCCTGATTCCGTGTAGATGTTGCCGTGCCACAAAAACATATCGCAGGCGGTCTCCTCTTCTTCGCTCTCTTCGGGATGTCCCGCCCTGATGATGGAAGTGTTGCTGTAGGAGATTTGCGTGCCGTCGCTGGCCCAAAAACGTATCAACCAATTGTTGTAACTGTCATCAAGGACTTGGTCCATATAGTCGATAGCGTTTGTGAAGTCGTAGGACTGCGATATTTGCCAACCTTGTGAAGTGGCATTATGCACCTCGGGAGGGGTGAGTTGCAGACTACCCTCACCGCACAACGATGGTGGCAAGGAAAGAAATCCCACATTGAGCGCACCATCAACACTAAAATGGCGCACCGCCCTGACTTTGGCCCAAGTATTGTTCTTGAAATAATCTTCTGGGTTACCATGATAATACTGATTACTGCCAAAGATGACCATCCATGCACACTCATCGTCAGTTTCGTTGCTCGACCAGTAAAAGCAGCGGTCCAAAGTAGTGCCGCCTGCATTTTCCAATGGTTCCTCAATGAATGGAAGTGCCGTGTAAACTTGGCAAAGTTGCGTCGCCGTGGGCAAAATCCAGCCATGCTCAAAGTCCACCTGTTGGGCGGCAAATCCAGCATTGGGGTCTTGGAATTCGCGAAGTTTCCTTGTGTTTTCAGTTCCGTCGCCGTCAATCAGAAGCTTCATACCGAGATATTGAGTACGATAAGGAAAATCATGCAATGTGGGCACATTGGTAAAAGCTTCTCCCCAAGCGCAATAGGGTATGTCTTCGAGAGCGACCATCCAGCCACCGCCACCATCCTTATCCATTTGATAGACAACGCCCTGACTGCCATCATCATTGGTTATCAAGTCGCCGAGATGAAAAGGCCTTTCGATGGGTTCAAACTCGAAGGTGCGGATGCTGCGGACACAATAATCATCAATGGAAGAGTCTTTCGGGCAGCGCGTCACGGTGAAGCGCGAGTTGATAAGCAGACCCCAATCCTCATTGGCTTCGGTGGAGGCTTGAGCAAACCATTTGTTTTCGCTTGAGAAAGGCTCGCCGCCGATGGCGATGAGTGAGGCATTCACTTCGAGCAAGTTAGTGCAGAGGATGCGAAGTTGTCCCATGGCAGGCATATACCAGCCGTTGTCGAAATCGACGCTCCAAGCGGCGGGATACATCTCGGCATTGCCCGCGTTGCGGATGATTTGGGTGTTGGTGTAGCCATTAAAATCGGTGATGGCCGTCCGCCCATCGGTGTAGTTGGGCAATTCGGGGATGTCGTAGCCACGGTTGCCCCACAGCAGACCCCAGGCCGAGAACTGGAGGTTGACGGCCCAGCCTTGTCCCGTTTCATAGTCGGCATAAAACACCACACCAAGGGCGGGACTATCATGAGCGGCAAGATAGTCATCGAGTTTGACCACGCTACCGTCTTCGCAAAGGATGTCGCCGACCGACACCTCCGGAATCGTCCACGTTTGCGCATAAGCCACAACGCTCATTGCGGCAAGAAGCAAAAGAAAGAATGTCTTTTTCATCGCTGTAGGGTTTTATTATTGGCAAAAGTATAAACAACAACGGTTTACCGCACCACGAATTTCCGTGTTTCGCCCGCAAAGATAATGAAATACATTCCATCAGGCAAATTGGAGACATCAATTTGCTGGGTTTCAGCGGTGATGTTTCCAGAAAGGATGGTTTGACCCATCAGGTTGGTGATGCGGTAGGTATCATCATGTAGAGACGTTGCGCGCAACGTCTGTACAATCAACATCCCGTCTGTTGGATTAGGATAAACTGCCAAGGTCCCTGAGCCAGTCGAAGGGCCGTCCTCCTCAATGCCATGCACCTCCGAATAAATCGCGTCGCATACCTCTTCGCCGTCGAGATTAAACACCAGCTCGTCCTCCACCCAGTAGCAGCGCAGACCCTCCACACGGAACCCATCCGAGTTACGCATTAACCGCTCCGGGAAGAAACTCGTCAGGTGGCCAATGCCACAAACAATGTCGCCGCTGAAAAGGTCGTCGGGGTCGCTGACGTGCATCACACGATAGGTTCTACCCTCGTATTCGACGTAATCCACAGCATCCACAGTCATGGTGAGTGGAGGCTCTATGCCGACCATGATATTCCAGCTGTCGCCAACCTCGGCTTCGTAGTCATAAAGCACGGTGAAACTATGAGTGCGCTTGTTCCACCAATACAACTTGCCGTTGAGCTCAAAGACATACTCATGCGTAACCTCATCACGTAAACCTTTGTCGTAAAGGGTGTTAATCTTCACCAAGATCTGCGTTGGCTCGTCATTGATGATGGTGTCGCCCGCCTGGTACATGTATTGGTAGGTAATAGTGCCATCGTCGTTAAGGATTTCGTAATACCATTCAGGATGGCTCGGCGGTGTGACAGTAGTTTGTTCGCAATCATATCCCCCTTCGTGATAAAGCATCTCGCCATCGTTAACATAACAACGAAGGTATTCTATCTCACTTGCATCAAAGATTTCCCATCCATTACAAACATAAACGCTGGGGAACAAGCCTCTCTCATAGCCGATTCCCTCCATGATTTTCCCACTATAATAAATCGGAAGATTCTCCTCATAAAACCTGACCCATTGCGTGCGGTAAGTGTGCCCATTCCAAGTCGCACTGCCAACGCTGTCGACAATCACCTGATGCGTACATTCACCTACTTCGTAATCCCACGATTCTCCCGCTTCGGCATCAAAGTCATACAAGGTCGTGAAAGCGTTTGTGGTCGGGTTGAACCAATACACCTTGTTGTCTTCTTCATACACATATTCGCCGCCGTCATGTCCCGTATCAACAAAACGCTGATCGATGATGCTGCACTGATGGCCTTGGATAATCGTGTCGCCTTCCACGAAAAACCTCTGATATTCAGGATGCGTGCCCCATGGGTTGAACACATCGAAATACCATTCCGCCCCTTGGGGTG
>DAIOUZ010000068.1:5928-15234 GCA_036759285.1 Candidatus Limiplasma sp.
ACGTCGCAGGTGCTCCGTTGCTGTTCATCACACAATCGTCAAACTCCTCGTTGTCCCAAATCAGGTTGCCGTTCTCGTGATAGCACAAAAGAGTTATAAACGCACCGCCCATGCCTTCACTACCACTATTCAAAAAGCCGAATGTGCTGCCCACACCTTCAATCCAATATTCATCAATTTCAGTTGGTGGATAACCAATAGAATATGCCCCAAGGCCTAATTGTCGCCTCATGGTGCCATTCACTTCCACCTCTGATTCTTCCATCACCATCAGCTGTTGGCCCATCCAGTTCACAGTGACAGTATCGCCCACGTTCAAGTTGAAATCATAGAGCAGAACCTCATCCTGGTAGTTTTGGGATATTTTTCTACGATAATACACTCTTCTATCCTCTTCGCGAACCGCACCTGCTTTTGCGATTCCATATTTACTTTTCGTCCAAACTATTTTATAGTCAACTCCATCCAAGGTAATATCATCCCTAATGCTTTGGATTTCGGTATGGTAATCATTCGGATAGTTCATAGAGCCTATAACAACTACATTCCATTTCTGGCGTTGGTTGCCTTCTTTAATCATCGGAACATAGTCATGGAAATACGGGTCACTATAGATTAATTCCCCGTCTTGATAAACCTCGCCCAAATGGTAGGCAGAACCGTCCAAAGGGAATGCTTGGATAGCATACAGCAATCCATAATTGCTGCCAATGCCTTCAATCCAATTCCAGTCATGAGGATGATCGCCTTCCTCGCAATTACTGTCAAACCAAAAACGATTTCTCATGCTTCCGTTAATTCCAATCTCGTCAATATCAAATACTGACATCCAATATTGTCCTTCATATTCAAAACCATCACACACGGAAAGTGAGAAGTCATAAATGAGTCGTTCCGTATTCGGTTCCATATCCAAATACAAATACTGGGGCACATTTTCCTCCGAGAACAATCTGAAATACCATTTGCCATCCGCTTCCACACGAATGCCGCCAAAGCAATCTCCGTCAATGACGTTTCCATAAGACGTGCATTTAATCACTTTATGATATGTTGTGCCGTCCACAACCGTATCACCCTTTATTCCTATCTGGATATAGGGTGCCCAATCCAGATATAGGTTCTGGTAATAGATGGCCCAACGCGTGTTGTCATACGGGAAATCTTCTTCAAAATGTGGGTTCTTGTATAGCAGTTCCTCATCTTGCCAAACCTCCACCAAACGGTATTCCGGCCCGTTGTCAGGCTCATCCTGAATGGGATACAACAGGCTGTGGGTGCTTCCAATGCCTTCAATCCATTGGTAATCATAATAATTCCCATTGTCGCAGTTGTTGTCAAACCAAAGTACCTTCCTTGTGCTGCCATTGAGTTGCATTGCAGTGGTATCAAATACGACATGAGGCGTTAGGCCAATCGTCTGGAACACATCGCATATCGAAAGCGAGAAATCGTAAAGGGGATATTCGGTGTTTGCCTCACAATCATAATGCAAGGGCCACGGGGCAAATATGGCATCTACAAACGACATGAAATAGCATTTGCCGTCCCCGTCCTCACGGATGCCGCCAAAGCACTCGCCTTCGATGGGATAACCCAGATGAGCGCAATTGATGACTTTCTTGTAAGCCATCTCGTTCACCAGCGTATCGCCTTTAATGCCCAACTGGTAATAGGTGGAATCCTCATACATCGAGCGATAGAACTGCACCCAGGCCGTGTTTTCCAGGGGGAAGTTTTCGAGAATAGAGTTGGCATTACGGACGCTCTTGTAATTGTGGTCGACACCGATATAATACAGATGGTTGTCGAATCCTTTGATGAGCCATTTCATTGGAATACAGCAATTAGGAAGAGGACGCACCCCATACATCCTTTCCCCTATCTCAGTAAAATGCTCACCATGATCAAGAGAATAAGACAAACCTTCGGTATAATCATCATCGTTATAGTTTATTGTATAGATGATTCCGTTATCAGAAATGCTAATGTAATTTGCCGCCAGCGCATAAAAACCAGGAATATACTCAAATCCAGAAAAATCATTGCCATAGCCTGCACAGACCACATTACCATCTGGGTCGAACTCCATATCCCGAATCCCAAAACCTTCAAAAGCGACAAGTTCCCAGTTTTGCATGTCCGAAAGGGTAGAATGGTATAGGCCATTGCCATAATAATACAAGCCGACATAGACATCGCCGCTTTCAGTGGCCAAAATATCGCTGATGCTATTATCCTCAAAGGAACTGTCGTTCATGCCCCATGTGGTACCGCCATCGGTGGTCCAGAAAACACTCCCGTATTCTGTTGAGCCTACTAGGATTTGGTTGTTTAAGGCAAACAAATTCCAAGCCTTGTCTCCGGCGCTCAAAGGAATGCCAGAGGTCTGCTGCCAAGTGTCGCCGTAGTCATCAGAATACCATGCCTTAAACGGATTGTCTTCGAAAACGAAAATCCTTCCTTCCGGGCTTACGCTGAAACAATATTCATTGAAATAAAAGTCGTTGCCTGTTTCGTATCCCAAGACGATTTGGTAGGTTTCGCCTTCGTCTTGAGAGCGGCCTATCCCGCTGTAACCGCAATTGAAATAAAGGCTTCCGTCGGGAGCGGCGCCTAGAAAAACGGCTGATACATCGATGGGTTTCCAAATGTTTTGCGCCGTCAGCGTTCCAAACAGGCTGAGGTAAAGGATGAGGATTGATACTAACTTTTTCATAGGTCTAATTATTTGATTGTTATTTATTCGTTTCGGTTTGTAGGGCTGTCGTACCACGGCAGCCACTGTGCCGTTTCAGGTGCGGCTGCCACGGTGTGACAGCCCTACAAGACCGCGATTATCGCACCACAAATTTCCGTGTCTCGCCAGCAAAGGTAATGAAATACATGCCTTGAGGCAATGATGAAACATCTATCTGTTGATTTTCAGCATTGATGTTGCCTGAAAGGACGGTTTGACCCATTAGATTGGTGATGCGATAGGTTTCCGCTGGTAGAGACGGTGTGCACACCGTCTCTACAAACAAAACGCCGTTTGTAGGATTAGGATAAATCGTAAAGGTCCCTGAGCCCGTCGAAGGGCCGTCCTCTTCGATGCCGTGTATGTCGCTGTAAATTGCGTCGCAGTTCTCATCGCCGAGATGGAAGACCAGTTCATCTTCAAGCCAATAGCAGCGCAGACCTTCCACTCGGATACCGTCGCCGTTGTCCATCAGCTTCTCAGGGAAGAAACTTGTCAGGTGGCCGATGCCGCAGATGATGTCGCCGCTGAAGAGGTCGTCGGGGTCGCTGACGTGCTGCACGCGATAGAACACATCCTCTAATTCGATGTAATCCACAGCATCCACGTGCATGGCGAGGGTTTCCGTGCCCACCTTGATTTCCCACTCGTCGCCCACATCGGCTTTGAAGTCATACAACAAGGTGAACTCTTCCAAGGTCTTATTCCACCAGTACACCTTGCCGTCGCTCTCATATACATATTCGTGTGTCACTTCGGTATGCGTGTCCTTGTCGTATAGCGTATTGACTCTCACAAGGATATGGGCTGGATCATCGTTGACGATGGTGTCGCCTGCCTGATAGAGGTATTGATAGGTGATGCTGCCGTTGTCGTTCTGGATTTCGAAATACCATTCCGGGTTGAAGGAGAAGGGGCTGACGAACAATTCGCCGTAAATATCGACCCCGATAGGCTCAAAATCTCCAATGGAAGTATGGACGATGATGCGTGTTGAAACAAAACCAGGATTAGCAAACGTGTCTTTGCATTTTAGACTGCCTCTCAAATAATCGCCGTAATTCTCCAAGGTCAAGGGGAATTGCACATCGGTGGAGATGTCAAGATAATCGGTGTCTTTTTCTTCAATGCCAGTAATGGTGATGGAACCCGACCATTCCGCATTGACCAAACTGAAAGACACTGGGTCATAGGAATCAAGTATATAGAATGGCCCGTATGAGATTAATCCGAAACTGAGTGCAGCCTCGTCAATCATCATAATGACTTCGTCCTCACCTTCAGAGGAAACGATGTGAATGGGTGAGACAATATAATCGTTACGTTTTGCCAAAGGCAGAATGATATTTTGGATGTCTGTTTTGATTTCAAACGAATCTCCGGGTTCAAGTGTGACGGGCAAAACCTCATCGACATTCACCAATCCATAGGCAGGGTCATAGTGACCGAGAGAGACGATGGTGTCTTCAGTATAGATACTTGAAATGGTGACTTCATGGTCGGTGTTGTTCGTAATGGTAAAGTATTTTTGGTAGATGAACACATCAGTAACCCACAGCGTATCGGGCGTAATTATCAAACCCTCTTGCTGAAGAGTACCATCAATCGTGATGTCATCTACGCAAATGGCAGATTGAGATGTTTCAAAACCCTCCCAAAAGAAATGTCGAATGGCGACATAGACCTCCTGACCAGCATATTGGGTCAAATCAACGGAGTATTGAGTCCATTCGCCAGGATGAAAGGGATTGAAAGTAAGAGTCCATTCTTGCAAGGTAGTAAAAGCCATAGGGTCGTCATTTACCGTAGTGGAAATAGATACAGCCCAATGTTCGGCAGGTTGAGACTCATCCAATGGAATCGTCCAAAGACTAAATAAGCTAAAGTCTTCATTCAAAACCAATCGTGGAGAAATAAGATACTCGTTTGGCGCAAGGGAATCGCCAGTGGCATAGTCCCTGGAATAAGACAACACCATTCCGTTGGAATTGTGTCCCATGCCGCCAATGGAAGGTTCCCAACAATGGCCGTCGCCGTCGGCATCGAGGGTGGTCCAACCTTGAAGGGTGCCGTCCTCAAAGTCGAAAGAGAGTTGCTGCGCCACGCCTCCTAAGGCGAAGCTGAGCAAAACCGATAGAGTTAATACTAGTCTTTTCATAGTTCTAATTATTTGATTGTTATTTGTTTATTCGTTTCAATTTGTAGGGCTGTCATACCACAGCAGCCGTTTGTCGTCATGGCTGAATAGGCGGCTGCCACTGTGTGACAGCCCTACAAGTGCGCGATTATCGTACCACAAATTTCCGCGTCTCCCCCGCAATGGTGATGAAATACATTCCCTCGGGCAATCCCGACACATCAATCTGTTGGTTTTCAGCGGTGATGTTGCCTGAAATGATAGTTTGCCCCATGAGGTTGCTGATGCGGTAGGTTGGGGTCGGTAGAGGCGCACGGCCGTGCGTCTCAACGAATAAGATGCCATTGGTCGGGTTGGGATAGACATTGAATTGGTTTTCAACGTCCTCCTCCACCCCGTGCAAATCCTCATAAATGGCATCGCAGTCCTCGTCGCCGTATTTGAAGACCAGTTCGTTCTCCACCCAATAGCAGCGCAGACCCTCCACGCGCAGACCGTCGCCGTTGTCCATCAGACGTTCGGGGAAGAAACTAGTGAGGTGACCGATGCCGCACACGATGTCGCCGCTGAAGTAGTCGTCCGCGTCGCTCACATGAAGCATCCTATAGGTTTTGCCTTCGTATTCGATTTCTTCTACCGCGTCAACGTGCATGATGAGGGTTTCCGTGCCGACCTTGATTTCCCATGAGTCGCCCACTTGGGCATTGAAGTCATACAGCACGGTAAACTCTTCCAAGGTCTTGTTCCACCAATACAATTTGCCGTCACGCTCATAGACATATTCATGCGTCATATCAGTATGTACATCCTTGTCATAAAGTGTATTGATTCTCACGAGGATATGCGTCGGCTTGTCTTGGACGATGGTGTCACCGGCCTGATAGAGGTATTGATAGGTGATGGTGCCGTTCTCGTTCTCGATTTCATAGTACCATTCCGAACCTGCAGGAATCATATCGCCTGGTATAGTGACAAGGACATAATCATTTTCAGGATGCTCACTGTCCAAGGCGAAGGCCGACTCACAGCCGTTCTCGTAGGATGCCGTGAGGCGGTAGTAGTAATCACCCGGTTCATTTGTAAGGTCGTCCATATAGTAGCAAGTGAATTTGCTTGTTTCTGCAATTCGTTCCATAGCGTCCAAACTTTCACCTCGATAGATGTTGAAATGGTCCACTTCATTGTCTTCTTTTGCCAAAGGCTCAAGGAAAGCCTGGATCAGCCAATCGCCGCCTTGTCCCGTCTGGGCATAATAGTCATAGTATCCAGAATAATAATCTCCAACCCAGCGCCCGTTAGGATCGCCTGCTGTGGGACAATAAGCGGCTGGAAGGGAATCGGTTTCCGCCATAATCCAAATAGGTTGCTGGCCGTCAAATGTTACTCCGACGCTGATTTCAACCCATTCATCTGGTCCGGGCTCAAACTCTCTGTAAGAAGACCAAACCATCGTGTGTGGAACGGTTTCGTCTCCTTCGTATGTGCCTATATGGATGTAGCCTCCATGCTCCGTACAACCCGTCTTATAGAACCTGATTTTGGAGATATAACCACCAAGATAATGATTCAAGGTATCGGCTGGAATCTTAATGCCCCATTTCCCCGTTATATCAGTTATATTAACAGACCCTGTCATCGGCTCTTGGTCGTAATGATACCAAAAGCCCTCTACGGGGTTCCATAGCAAACTGGCATATTGAGTTCCATTAGGTGTTTCATAGTATTGCCCACTGAAGTTTTCAGGCGCGTCGCAGCTTTCTATGATGAAATCGACCTCTTGTATACTCTTGTAATATTGACTCACAAACGTAGGCTCCCAAACATCTCCATGACAATACAGATGGTTGTCGCGGCCTTTATAAAGTCCCAAATCGGGGTCAGGGGCGGTTGTTGTTGAAGGAATATTCTCGCTGCATTGTATGTATGTTTGGCCGTGGTCGGTGGAGTAGAACAAAGCCTCATTATCCCAATCCACACGTTTCATGGCGAAAATCACATCATCGTTGGTCCGCGCAAACCGGTCGGCATTAACCCAGTAAATGCCATTTTCAAAATAGGCTGATCCGAGACCGGTGGCTAAAATGTAGCCCTCGCTATCGAAAGCCATATCCCTTGCGCCGCCTTGCGTTTTCACCGTCCATTGGGTCAAGTCGTCCAAAGTGGCAGTATAAATGCCCGTGTGTTCAACGGGAATTGTCCAACTGTAAGTACTCACATAGACGTTTCCCGCATGGTCGGCGAGTATACTTCCAAACTGCGCATCATCAATGAAGTCGATGGGTGTCTCGTCCCACGACTCGCCACCGTCTAAAGTCCAGAAAAACTTATTGATGCTTGCAATGAATATGGTATCGTTTGAAAGCGAGAACATTCCCAACGGCCAATTGGTAGAGATGCCAGATGCCTGTTCTTGCCAAGTGTCGCCATTGTCATCGGAAAAACACAACTTGTGAGTGTTTTCGTTGAAAACGAAAATCCTTTCCTGTTCGTTAATCATGAATGTTTCCTTCCTGACGTAACTCGCAACGTTAAGAGCCTCCCATGTCGCTCCTTCATCCTGCGACCGGAACAATCCGTCGTAACCCATGTCGCAAAACATGTCGCCGTTAGCGGATACACCGAGGAATTCTCCATCCATTCCGATGTTTTTCCAAACATTCTGCGCCCCAAGGAAACCCATGCATCCGAGGCAGAGAATAATGATTGATACTAGCTTTTTCATCGTCGTATGTTTTTGATTGTTTATCTATTCACCACAAATTTACGCGTCCCCTCGCCCACAGTGATGAAATACATCCCTTGCGGCAAGGATGACACATCAATCCGCTGGGTTTCACCTGTGATTTGGCCTGTTAACAAGGTTTGACCCATCAGGTTGGTGATGCGGTAGGTATCATCATGTAGAGGCGTTGCGCGCAACGTCTGTACAAACAGCACCCCGTCTGTCGGATTTGGATATATCGTCAAGGTCCCTGAGCCTGTCGAAGGGCCGTCTTCAATCCCATGCAATTCATCATAAATGGCGTCACAATCCTCATCGCCGATTTTGAAGACCAATTCGTCCTCAACCCAATAGCAGCGCAGGCCCTCCACACGGATGCCGTCACCGTTGTCCATCAGCCTTTCAGGGAAGAAGCTCGTCAGGTGGCCGATGCTGCATACGATGTCGCCGCTGAAGATGTCGTCAGGGTCGCTGACATGCAGCATCGGATAGTATCTGTCCCCGTATTCGATGAAATCCACGCCATCCACATGCATGGTAAGGATTTCCGTGCCGACAAAAATGTTCCAACTGTCGCCCACTTCGGCACCAAAGTCATACAGCACGGTAAACTCTTCCAAGGTCTTGTTCCACCAATACAACTTGCCATCGCGTTCATATACATATTCGTGCGTCACGTCTTGATGCAAATCCTTGTCGTAAAGCGTGTTGATTTTCACGAGGATATGCGTCGGCTCATCTTGGACAATAGTGTCGCCCGCCTGGTACATATATTGGTACGTGATGCTGCCGTTCTCGTTTTGGATTTCATAGTACCATTCGGAGCCCAAGGGGAAGCCTTGGTTCACAACCTCAGCCTCATTGATATGGATGCGATAATAGAAGTCCAAACCGTTATCAATCAAGATCTTTGAAGTGAAGGTAGCGGTGATTTCCTGACCAATATGAATGGTGTCATTGCCCACAAGGAACCAATCATCATAGTAGGATTGTTCGTTGTCGAGATAATAGGTCTTACCATTGGCCACGAAGGCTACCTCCAAACCCGGCAAAGGAACATACGAAGTGTATGGCATAGGTGCCCATTCAACTCTTCCTGTCAAGGTGGTTTCCTCGTCAGTGTCCATCTCCACCAATTCCACTACATTTACCTCCTCGCCTGGCATATCATAACGAAGGTATTGTATTCCTTTGATATCGACATGCATACCTTCCCTGAAAATGTCGTTGTTGATGAATGTTTCCTTGAAGAGTCGACCATTATGCATGGGATAATAAGGGATGATGTAATCACCAGGGCCTATGAAAGTCAAGAAATGCTGATTCTCATCCTCCTCGCAAGGACAGGAAAGGCAGGGTTGAGCCCAAAAGTCTGTGGTAAGCCAGCCATCATCCAATTGGAAGGTGTAATCCTTAAAAGGTTGGATATCGGCAAGTTCCATTCCATAAAACTGATTTGCATATTGGTCAATCATGATGTCGCAATGCCCGATGAAAGTAAGAAGGTCGGTGTTATAATAGGGAACGCCATTGAAAACCAGCGGCCAGTCCTGCTTTTCGCCATTGATGGTGATGTAATAGGATGTATAAGGCGGCTTGGGAAGACGGATTTTCACCTTGTCTTCTTCAGGATTAAGCATTGAGATGATTGCATCGTTATAATGTGCCGTGGTCTGCTGAATATCAAGCACGTTTTGCGAATCGCCC
>DAIOUZ010000069.1:0-3413 GCA_036759285.1 Candidatus Limiplasma sp.
AAATACAAATTGCCTGATGGTTTTTTTCATGGTGCGATGGATGTACATTGCCATCTGCTGCCTGGAGTTGACGATGGATTCTCTACCACCGAAAAGTCGCTTCATGCCTTGAAAAAGCTGGAGGAACGCGGAGTTCAGAAAATGATTCTGACACCTCACTTTATGAAGGATTATCCAGATAACAATCGTGCGAATATCCTAGCTAAGTTTGAAGCTTATAAGGCTGAAGCAGCCAAAGTGAGTGGTATCGAGCTTCGTTTAGGTGCTGAATACATGTTGGATGCCTGTTTTATGGATCATTTCAAGCAGGGCTTTTTGACTTTGGACAACAAAGACCAGGTGTTGTGTGAGACTTCATATTTGATGTATGAGCCTGGCATTACAGAGATGCTGTATGATGTCATGTGTGAGGGTATCCAACCAGTTATTGCGCATCCTGAGCGGTATGAATATGCTGTGAGAGACAATTACTTCAGATGGAGGGACAAACGATATAAGTTCCAATTGAATTTACTTTCTCTGGCTGGTGCCTATGGAAGGCCTGCCATGGTTAAGGCGCACTATTTGCTGAAAGAAGGGATGTACGATTATGTGGGTTCTGATATGCATGGCTTAGGCAATTTTGAGCGCTTCCTTCCCGAGATTCGGTTAAGCAAGAAAAACATGGATCGGCTCGAACAGTTGATTGAGAACAACAAGAAGTTGTTCGATTGATAGTGCCTGTTATACCTGTTATAAAAAAAACAAAAATCCCGATGAGCATTTACTCATCGGGATTTTTTTGTTTCCCGTTGTAAAGTTATTTCAATCCTCTCGCTTTTAAATAAGGCTCGTAATCAGGGTCTTGGCCGCGGAACTTGCGGTATTGCACCATGCCTTCGTCGTTGCCGCATTCCTGCAGGCAGTTTTTGCGGAACGAGGCCGCCAGTTCAGGGTTGAAGAGGTCGCCGGAGGTCTTAAAGTAGTTGAAGGCATCCTTGTCGAGTACCTCAGCCCAGGTGTAAGCGTAGTAGCCTGCACTATAGCCGCCGTTGAAGATATGGGCGAAGTTTGTGCTGCGATAGCGAGGCAGAATCTCGGGTATCAGGCCGATGGCATCCATCTGTTGTTTCTCGAAAGCATCCACATCGAGGTCTTGAGGTTCGGTCAGTTCGTGGTACTTCATGTCCAGAATGGAAGCGGCGATGAGCTCAGTGGTCATGAAGCCTTGGTTGAACAAAGCACTGTTCTCAATCTTGGCGATGAGGCTGTCGGGCATGATTTCACCAGTCTTGTAATGCTTGGCATACATACGGATGACTTCAGGCTCGGCGACCCAGTTCTCCATGATTTGTGAAGGCAACTCCACATAGTCATGAGGCACATTGCCACAGGTGCGGCTGTAGAGGCCGTCAGAGAAGAAAGCGTGCAGCGAGTGGCCAAACTCATGCCACATAGTTTCCGTTTCATCCCAAGTGAGCAGGGCTGGGGCGTCGCCCGAAGCAGGGGTGAAGTTCATCACTAAAGATACGACAGGATAAATCTTTTTTCCATCGATGTCGTAACCGCTCTCACGGAAACTGGTACACCAGGCACCGCCGCTCTTCGACTCACGTGGATAGTAGTCCATATAGAGGATGCCGAGGAAGTCGCCATTGGCTTCCTTTACCTCGTATGTTTCTACACCGGGGTAGTAAACAGGAAGAGTCTCGTTCTTGATGAAGTTGACGCCATAGAGTTTGTTGGCAGCCATGAACATGCCATTGCGCACATTGTCAACGGTCAAGAAAGGTTTGATGTAGTTCTCATCGAAGTCGTATTTGGCTTTGCGGAGTTTCTCGGCATAATACCACCAATCCCAGCCTTTGAGTTTGATGCCAGCACCTTCCTTGTCGGCAATAGCTTGCATCTCGGCCAATTCTTTTTTGGCGAGTTGCTGGGCAGGGTTAAAGATGTCGATGAGGAACTTGTCCACGGTCTTGGAGTCTTGGGCCATGTTGACGGCGAGCACATAGTCGGCATAGTTGTCATAACCGAAAAGCTTGGCTTTTTGTACACGCAGCTTGCACATCTCGTTGATGAGATTCTTGTTGTCGTATTCGTTGTTGTTGTCACCACGGTTATAGTAGGCCTTGTACATCTGTTCACGCAGGTCGCGGTTGTCGGCAAACTGCAGGAAAGGGATGAGGCTGGGTTTGCTCAAAGTAAACACCCATTTGCCTTCCATACCGTTAGTCTTGGCCTGTTCGGCAGCAGCATCAATGCTCGTTTGGGGCAGACCTGCGAGGTCTTTCTCGTCTTCAATGACGAGTTTGAAGCCGCTGTTTTCCTTCAACAGGTTGTTGCCGAATTGTAGACTCAAGGTGGAGAGCTGTTCGTTGATTTTGCTCAGTTCAGCTTGCTTGTCTTCGGGCAGCCCAGCACCATGGCGCATGAAGTCTTGGTGGTATTTCTCCACTACGCGGATTTGCTGGTCGTCAAGTCCCATTTCGTTGCGGTGTTGATAGACGTAGTCGATGCGCTCGAAGAGTTTCGGGTTCATCATGATGGCGTCGCTGTGCTTCGAGAGCATAGGCAACACCTGCTCGGCAATGGCCACCATCTCATCGTTGGTGAGGCATTCGTTGAGGTTGAAGAACACATTGCTGACGCGGCTTAGGGTTTGTCCTGACTTGTCGAAGGGCAAAATAGTGTTCTCGAAAGTCGGGGTTTCTGTGTTGTTGACAATCGCGTCAACTTCGGCCTGCTTTTCAGCGATACCCGCTTCAAAAGCAGGAAGATAGTGTTCGTTCTTGATTTGGTCGAATGGCGGCACCTGGAAAGGTGTCGTGTATTCGCTGAGGAAAGGATTCGGTTTTTCGACCTCTGTTTTTTGTTCTGGCTTTGAGGTGCACGAAGCCAATGTGATGACGCTTAATGCGATCATGTTGAAAAGTTTTTTAGTCATATTTTTGAATAATTGATGTCGTTTTTCCGCCTGCAAAGATAAAAAATGTTGTTTTTTTGTATTGCGAAATAGCAAAAACATTATCTTTGTACTCGGTTTTTTATGCAATTTTTGAAATAAGATATATGAGTTACATTTCCTGGGATAAGAAAAAACTGGTCAATCTGGAGTTTACGCTCAACCGTGAGGTGTTGCGTTCCAACGCTTTAGGTGCGTTCCTTGCCACTACGGTGATTGGCTGTAACACGCGAAAGTACCATGGTCTCTTAGTGGTACCGCAGCCGCAACTGGACAACAACAACCATGTGCTGTTGTCAAGCCTCGACGAGACCATTATTGAAAACAAGGAGGAGTTCCACCTTGGCGTACACATGTACCCTAACGGTGTCTTTGCTCCACGTGGGCACAAATACCTCCGTGACTTCACTGCTGACCCCATGCCGAAGCTGACCTATCGCATTGGCAATGTGGTGTTGGACAAAGAGTT
>DAIOUZ010000069.1:3450-14688 GCA_036759285.1 Candidatus Limiplasma sp.
GCGCTACACGCTGCGCGAATCCGTAGTGCCCATCACCCTGCGCGTATTGCCTTTCTTGGCTTTCCGAAACGTTCACATGTTGACGTATGAGAACCACGAGGCTAGTCGCAAGGTGGACTTGGTGAAAAATGGCGCTTCATGGCAATTATATAAAGACTATTCGAGGCTGTATTTGCAGTTCTCAAAGGCTGCACAATACACCCATGTGCCGCATTGGTACTATAATATGTTTTACATTCGTGAGCAGGAACGTGGCTACGATGCAGCTGAGGACCAATTCGTTCCTGGTTTCTTCGAGTTGCAGATGAAACAAGGTGATACAGTCATCCTTTCGGTCAGTCTTAAAGAAGAAAATCCCGCGGCCATCAAGCGGCAGTGCGAGGCCGAAGTGAAGAGACTGTTGCCACAGCATAGCTATGAGGAATGTCTCCTGAAGGCTGCTGACCAGTTTATCATCCATGATGAGAAAGGCACCCGCCTCTGGGCAGGATTCCCGTGGTTTGGTTCATGCAGTCGCGACACCTTCCTTGCCTTGCCAGGAGTTGCTTTAGCTCAAGGCGATGAAAAGACCTTTAAGGACGCGCTGGATTACTTGATTTCCAGGATGCAAGGGCCATTCTTCCCGCACCGTTACTATCAGAAGAGTCTGTATTTCACGGCAGTCGACTCGCCGCTGTGGTTCTTCTATGTGCTGCAGCTCTACGAGAAGATGCTCGGCAAGGACAAGAAGGACATCTGGAAGAAATACAAGAAGCCAATGACGACCATCTTGGAGAGTTTCATCGCGGGCACCGACTTCAACGTACATACCTTGGACAATGGTTTACTCTATGCTGGCAACCGCGACTTAGCTTTGACTTGGATGAACGTTTTCGCCCAAGGTAAGCCTTGGACACCGCGTACAGGCTTGGCGATTGAAGTGAATGCACTTTGGTATAATGCCTTATGTTATGGCGTGGAGCTGTTAAAGGAAACCGAGCCGAAGAGTCCGCTACTCAAGAAATGGCAGGCCGTGGCCGACAAGGTAAAGGTCTCGTTTGCCGACACCTTTTATAATAGAGCGACCAACGGCTTCTATGATTATGTGAACAGCAACGAGAAGAACGAGCAGGTGCGACCCAATATGATGCTGGCTGCTGCTTTGCCCTATACTCCTATGACGGAAACCATGCAGAAGCGTGCCTTCGACATCGCCCACTCCGAGTTGCTGACGACCCGAGGCATACGCTCGCTTTCACCTAACGACGAGAACTATAAGGGCATTAGCATCGGCAGCCACAGCGAACGCGAACGTGCCTACCACAATGGCTCGACATTCCCTTGGCTGATTATGTTTTATGCGGATTTGTCAATTAAGCTGTTTGGGAAGTCGGCCTTGCCCAGTCTGGAGGAACTTTACAAAGACTTTGAGGAGGCTATCAAAGACAACGGAATCGGCACGGTTTCAGAGATTTACGATGGTAATCCGCCTTTCGAGGCGCGTGGTTGTATTTCACAGTCGACGAGCGTGGGTGCCTTGCTTTATCTGCATTACCTGATTGAAGAATTTAATAAGAAAGGAGGCTCAAAATGAGAGTCCTGATGTTTGGGTGGGAGTTTCCGCCCCATATTACTGGCGGCCTTGGAACGGCTTGCTTCGGCATGACCAAAGGCTTGGCCAAGAACGATGTGGATGTGCTCTTTGTGGTGCCTCGCGCCTATGGTGATGAGGACCAATCGAATTTGCGTCTGCTCAATGCTAGCGACGTGACCATCGACATCGACCATGAAAAAGACCGCAGCTATTGGGAGCGTGTGCAATATATGGAGATTGGCTCCAACATCATCCCGTATGTTGGTCCAGAAAACTTTGCCAATGTGTTGGAACACGACCGCCATGTGGTGGAAAACTTCAACCGCAGCGGATCGGTGTTTGCACGTAACTACCAGTTTTCGGGCAAATACGGCATGAACCTCATGGAGGAGGTGGCGCGTTATGCCTTGATTGGCTCGTCGTTAGCCACGAAATACGACTTCGACGTCATCCATGCCCACGACTGGTTGACCTATTCGGCAGGCATCGCGGCGAAGGAAACCACGGGCAAACCGTTGGTGGTACACATGCACGCTACCGAGTTCGACCGCTCGGGCGAGAACATCAACACGGATGTCTATGCCATCGGGCGTAGGGGTATGGAAGCTGCCGACCGCGTCATTACGGTGAGCAATCTGACACGCAATATCGTCATCAACAAATACGGCATAGATCCTGCCAAAGTCGTGACGGTGCATAACGCTGTGGAGCCTAATGACAAACCTAAGTCGGAATACGAGCGCAGTGGCTTGGATGCCAAGGTGGTGACCTTCCTCGGAAGAATCACCTATCAGAAAGGTCCTGAATACTTCATTGAGGCGGCTTACAAGATTCATCAAGTTGACCCGAGCATCCATTTCGTGATGGCGGGCACAGGCGACATGCTGGAGAAGATGATCCGTCGTGTGGCCCAACTCGGCATGGGTAGCCACTTCCACTTCACCGGCTTCCTGAAGGGCGAGGCCGTCGACCAGATGTTTGCAATGACTGATGTGTTCGTCATGCCATCCATCTCCGAGCCGTTTGGCATTGTGCCGCTGGAGGCCATGCGCCTCAATGTGCCTGTGGTCATCAGTAAACAGTCGGGCGTTTCCGAGGTGGTGAAACATGCCTTGAAGGTCGACTTCTGGGACATCAACGGCTTGGCCGACTCCATTTATGCGCTTTGTCACTACAAGCCTCTGGCGGATTGTTTCAAGGACGAGGGCAAGGACGAGGTGGACAGCCTCAAATGGGAAGCTGCTGCCAAGAAGATTAAGGCGGTTTATGAATCGGTGGCGCAATGATTAATAACGCATAAAGCCATGAAACGATACATATTACTCATAGCGGTTCTTTTTGCAACAGCATTTTCGAGCTTTGCGCAGATTGAGGATGAAATCCAGCAGTCGAAGAAGGAGAAGATTGCAAAGGGCAGGGCGTATCTCCTAGAGAAGTTCATCGAACGCGACTACGACAAGGTGAAGGAGATCAAGGATTACTTGATGGAGATGGACGATGACAATTATGTTGCGTTAACGCCTTTCGAGCAGTGGCATATCTTGCTATGGACAAAAGAATATGATGCTTTGACAGAGACTCTGCGCCATTCCGATTCGGTGTATTTCGCCAGCTATGAGAAAAAGGTCTTCCCTGTAAAGGATGACTTGATGCGCCGATTGTATTACCGTAGTGCAGAGGATGAGCATCTTTTGAGATTCAGTTTGCAGGAGGCACAATTGCCCGTCGAAGACAATGCATTTCTCACCTTGTTCTTGGATTGGCTCGTCAGGTCGGAGAACAACGACAATCAAAAGAACTGGAATGATGAGGCTGACAAATTCCTTGCGGATTATCCGAACAGCGAGTATGAATGGTTTGTGAGGCATTGGATTCGTAAACAATATGTAGAGAATGATTGGGGCTGGGGTGCTGGCATTGACTTGTGTGGAGGCTTCTTGACGGGCAGTTTGAATGAAAAGTTCAAGCCGCTTTTTGGCCTCGGAATCAGTTTTGATGTGTTGTACAAAAAGTTCTTGCTCAATTTGGGATATGATATAATCATTAGTGATACAAAGATAGACCAACCTTATTCGGGAGGCATTTATCCTGCCGGAAGTCGCGACAATGTGATGAACTTCTATGCTGATCTTGGCTATCGTGTTGTTGACAATCGTGCCATTAGCATCGCTCCATTTGTGGGAATAGGTGGTGCTTGGGATACATACGGGTATGGACAATACGACAAGCCTAACTTGTCTGAATTAGACAAGTTCTACACGACTTATCAGGCGGGTTTAATATTTGACATTAAAACACATGGCGCTTTTGAGGATGGCGTGATCAGAATCAAATACAATTGCGGTGTTGCACCGATCAATGGCAGTATTTCTACAGTCAATGTAATTTCGGTAGGAGGTACTGGTATCATTCGAAAGAATAAACGTGTATATTGAATTGAAAAATAAATACCTATACATATGAGCAAATCAATCTGTTTCTATTTCCAAGTGCATCAGCCTTATAGGCTTCGCACTTATCGTTTCTTCGAAATCGGTAAGAAACATTATTACTATGACGACTACAGCAACCGCATGATCATGCGGCGCGTGGCTGAAAAGTGCTACCTGCCCATGAACGAGCTGCTGATGCGCCAGATCAAGAAGTATGGCGACAAGGTTAAATTCGCGTTCTCGTTTTCAGGTGTGGTCATCGAGCAGATGGAACAATTTGCGCCAGAGGTGCTGGAGAGTTTCCAGAAGCTGGTGGCAACGGGTAGGGTAGAGGTGCTTTCCGAGACCTACGCCCACTCGCTGGCCTCACTGTCGAATCCCGATGAGTTCAAGCGTCAGGTGACGGCCCACAAGCATAAGATGAAAGAAGTGTTCGGCGTCACACCCAAGACTTTTCGCAACACCGAATTAATATATAGTGACGAAATCGGTGCAGCTGTGGCCGACATGGGCTACAACCTCATGCTCACTGAGGGCGCAAAGCATATCTTGGGCTGGAAGAGTCCCAACTATATGTACGCCAATGCCATCAATCCGAAACTGAAGGTGTTGCTGCGCAACTTCAAGTTCAGCGACGAGATTGCCTTCCGTTTCGTGCAGGATGGCTTCCGTGCTGAAGACTTCGTCAACTGGCTGAATGCGCTGCCTGAAGAGGAGGAAGTGGTCAACATCTTCATGGACTACGAGACCTTTGGCGAGCACCAGTCAGCCGAGACGGGCATCTTCAACTTTATGGAGGCTTTGCCTGGGGCCATCCTGAAAGGCAGCAAGTTCAAGTTCGCTACACCACAAGAGTTGGCCAAGGCTTTGCAGCCGGTGAGTGCCGTCCATGTGCCCAATGTGTTGTCATGGAGTGATGAGGAGCGCGACCTCACGGCTTGGTTGGGTAATCCTTTGCAGGACGATGCCTACCGCGCATTGTACGATTTGAAAGCCAAGGTGCATCGTATCAAGGATGAGGAGTTACAGCAGGATTGGATTGACCTCCAAACCTCCGACCATTTCTACTACATGTGCACGAAGTGGCTCTCCGACGGTGTGGTGCATAAGTATTTCAACCACTATGCCTCACCGTATGATGCGTATGTCAATTATATGAATGTGTTGACTGATTTCGCCGACCGTGTGACGAAACTCTCGAAGCGGAAAGTAGAAGCTAAATCATAGAACAGATTCCCTGCGGGAATGGCATAGATAAGAGGACCGTCCTGCGGCGGTGGCGATTGTTACAAGTTGGAAACTGTGTTCTGCCGCCGCTAGACAACAGAACAAGCACTCCATTCCCACAGGGAATCTCGATGTTGGATTTTTAAATCTTGAATCTTAAATTTTGAATCATAAATGAAAAACCCCGAATACCTTTTTGAAACCAGTTGGGAAGTGTGTAACATGGTGGGCGGCATTTATACGGTGCTTTCCACGAAATCGAATGTGATGCGTCAACTACTTGGTGACCACTATATTACGGTTGGTCCCGATGTGGTTAAAGAAGCGCACGAAACGCTTTATTTTGTCGAGGACAACGAACTCTTCCCCGAGTGGCATGAAAGGGCATTGAGCCAGGGCTTGAAATGCCGCATAGGGCGATGGAAAATCGAAAGTAGCCCCATCGCAATTTTGGTGGACTATACCACACTTTATCAGTCTAAGAATGAGATACTTGGACATCTTTGGGAGCAATATGAATTGGACAGCATCCGCGGCCAGTGGGATTATATCGAACCTGTGTTGTTTGGCTATGCTGCTGGTCAGGTGATTGAGAGTTTTTGCAATTTCTACTTGCAGCAGACCAGCAACATCGTGGCGCATTTCCACGAATGGATGACAGGCTCGGGCGTGTTGTATCTGAAAGAGCATTGCCCGCAGATTGCCACTGTATTCACCACCCATGCCACCTATCTCGGTCGTGCCATCTCGGGCAACGGACTGCCGCTGTACGACAACCTGAAGACCTATCTGCCTTCTGTGATGGCCATGCAGTTCAATGTGGTCTCGCAACAGTCGATGGAGCAGAAGGCGGCTAAAAATGCCGATGCTTTCACGACGGTGAGCGACATCACTGCGCAAGAGTGCGAGCAGTTCCTTTACCGCAAACCCGATGTGGTGACCAAGAACGGCATCGACCATACCTTTAGACAAGACGAAGCAGCCTTCGAAGAGAAACGCAAGGCGACGCGAGAGCAGATTCTGAAAATTGCAGGAACCCTTTGCGGTGAAAAACTTGATCCGAACTGTTTAATGGTACTCAATAGCGGCCGCTACGAGTTCAAAAACAAGGGCATTGACTTGTTCATCGAGGCTTTGCGTCGTCTGAACGAGGATAAGAATCTGAAACGGACGGTGCTTGGTGTGATTGCTGTGCCAAGCAATATCGCAGGGCCCTCCAAGGACTTGCAACACCGCCTTGACGGCACCAACGCCATTATGGGTCATACTGATTTCCCAGCCACGCACCATGTCTTTGAATATGAGAACGATGCGATTCTGAACACCCTGCGTAATTCGGGTTTGCAGAACGATGCCAACGACAAGGTAAAAGTGATGTTTGTGCCCGCTTACCTCAATGGTAGCGATGGCATATTCAACATGACCTATTCCGAGTTTCTTACCGCCTTCGATTTCTCGGTCTTCCCATCCTATTACGAACCTTGGGGCTATACGCCGCTGGAGAGCGTTGCCTTAGGCATTCCGACCCTGACATCCGATGTCTCTGGTTTCGGTAAGTTCGTCCAGCAGGAATGCAAGGACAATGAGGCCGTGACTGTGGTGCCGCGTCAGCAGGGAAATATTAATAAGGTGATAGACGAAATTGTGTCGGCTTTGCGTCGTTTCTTGGGCTTGACCGACAAAGGCATGGCCAAAGTGTCGGAAGCCGCTTTGCAAGTGGCCAACAAACTGCTTTGGAAAGACCTGATTGTCCTCTATCAACAGGCATGGGACATGGCTCTTGAGAAGTCGGCAGGACGCCATTACATGTTGGAGCCAGTGCCTTATGCCGAGCTGATGCATGAGGTGGTGTACCAAAAGAACGATGCCCCGAGTTGGAAGAAAGTATTGGTGAAGCCGGTCTATTCGGTGGAGATGCGCAAACTGGAGGAACTGTCACGCAACATCTGGTGGTGCTGGAATATGGATGCCATCGAACTCTTTGAGTCCATTGATCCTGTGGCTTGGAAGGCTACTGAGCAAAACCCCGTCGCTTTGATGGAAGGCCTTTCTGTCGAACAAATCAAGGATTTGGAAAACAACGAGGACTTCATTGAACGCCTTAACAAGGTCTATGACCAATTCAAGCACTACATGGCGCAGCCAACGAAACAAAAAGACCTCATCGCCTATTTCAGCATGGAATACGGTCTGATGAAGAGCCTGAAGATTTATTCCGGTGGCCTAGGCATTTTGGCGGGCGACTATATGAAGCAAGCATCCGACTCCAACGCCAACATGGTGGGCATTGGTCTGTTGTACCGTTACGGCTACTTTGCTCAGGAAATCACGGTTTCGGGTGAGCAGAGGGCTGAATACATTCCGCAGAAGTTCTCGCAGTTGCCCCTGCAGCCCGTGTTGAACGACAAGGGCGAGTGGGTGAAGGTAAGCATTGCATTCCCTGGCCGTTCGGTCTTTGCCAAGGCATGGCGCGTCAATGTGGGTAGGGTAGGGTTGTACCTGCTCGACACCGACATTGAAGAGAACTCGCAAGAAGACCGTGGCATCACGGGTCGACTCTACGGCGGCGATAGTGAAATGCGCATCAAGCAGGAAATGTTCCTCGGTGTGGGTGGTGTCCGTTTGCTCGAAGCCATCGGACTGAAACCTACGATTTACCACTGCAACGAAGGTCATGCGGCCTTCAGCGGTTTGGAACGCCTGCGTGTTTACATCAACAAGCACAACCTCGACTTCGATGTTGCACTGGAGTTGGTCAGAACTTCCACATTGTTTACTACGCATACGCCCGTACCTGCTGGTCACGATGCCTTTGAGGAGCACCTCATTCGTACCTATATGCCTCACTATGCCAATCGCATGAATATCAGCTGGGAACGTTTCATGGGCTTGGGCCGTTTCAATCCGAACAACCCGAACGAAAAGTTCTCGATGAGCGTGTTGGCCACCAACCTCAGCCAGGAGGTGAACGGCGTGAGCAAGATTCACGGACGCGTGTCGAGAGAGATGTTCCAGTCGTTGTGGCCAGGTTATTTCGCTGAAGAAAACCATATCGGTTATGTCACCAATGGCGTGCATCTGCCCACTTGGAGCAACCGTTTGTGGCAACGCCTTTACAAGAAAACATTTGGCCCGGATTACATTGACCACCAGTCAGATGTGAAGATGTGGGATCAAATCAACGAGGTGCCGGATGCCGCCATTTGGGAGATCCGTAAGCAATTGAAACATGAGCTGAAGGAGTACCTCTCAGAAAAACTGAAAGAGGACATGCGTCAGCGTCAGGAGAGCCCGAAGCTCATCATGCAGACGGTTAATAACCTGAATGAGAATGCCTTAATCGTTGGCTTTGCCCGTCGTTTTGCCACCTACAAACGTGCCCACTTGCTGTTTGGCAATTTGGAACGCCTCTCGCAATTGGTCAACGACCCGAAACGTCCTGTCATCTTCTTGTTTGCAGGTAAAGCCCATCCCAACGACAAGGCCGGACAAGACTTGATTAAGATGATTATCGATATCTCACGCAAACCTGAGTTTATCGGTAAAATCTTGTTTATCAGTAACTATGATATGGAATTGGGTGCCCGTTTGACCAATTGCGTCGATGTGTGGCTCAATACGCCTACACGTCCTCTCGAAGCCTCAGGCACCAGTGGCGAAAAGGCGGTGATGAACGGTGTGCTCAACTTCTCGGTGTTGGACGGCTGGTGGGCTGAGGGTTATCGCCCTGACGCTGGCTGGGCCATTCAAGAGAAGCGCACCTATCAAGACCAGCGTTATCAGGACGAGATGGATGCCGAGACGATTTACAACACACTTGAAAATGAGATCGTTCCGCTCTATTACGCCCGCAACGTGCAGGAAGTTCCTACAGGTTGGGTGGCTGCCATGAAGAAGTGCCTCAACGAAATTTCGCCTCGCTTCACAATGAAACGCATGATGGACGATTACTTCGAACAGTATTACAACAAGTTGATTGAACGGACCAATTGGATGCGTGCCAACCGTTACCAAAAGGCCTTTGAGATCAATGCGTGGAAGAACCGCGTGCGTAGCAATTGGGACAAGATAGAGGTGAAGTCGTTGATACTGCCCGATACCAATGTGCGTCCTTTGACCTTTGGCGAGCAGTTTATCGCTGAGATTACATTGCTTACGCCCGACCTTGAGCCTGGCGATTTGGCAATCGAGTTGCTGTTTGGCAGCAAGACCAACGATGTGGTCGATGGAATCGACTCCGTTGAGAAGATGAAACTCGTCGACTCGGGCGATGGTTGGGTGAAATATTATATTAAGGTGCCCACAAGACGCGCTGGCGTTTACAATTTCACGTTCCGCGTTTATCCCACTAACCCGATGTTGCCGCATCGTCAAGACTTCCCGTTGGTGAAGTGGATCTGATTCTATAGATACGGTATCACACCATCTCCACCAACAAAAACCAAGGCGACCTGAATCATTTCGGGTCGCCTTTTGCTTTGCATTCCATTTATTGTGTACTGTCGTTCCATCTTGTTGATTTATTGTCCTGTAAATCCAAAATAGGTGTTCTACAAGTCCAAAAATTAGCTAAGGGTAGAATGCTTTTCGGAGGTCTTTTTTATGTCTGACAGAATTATTTTATGCGCATAAAACCGACTAAGGCGGACTATGTCCATTTTTTTGAATTAGATCGAGCCGTAGCCTCAAGTTACGGTAATTCTAATACTAGTATTAATTCACCTATTTATTCACCAAATCAATTCATTATGAAAAAGAAAGTATTTTCTTTGATGATGACGCTTTTGCTTGCCTTTATTGGCGTGGCAAAGGCGGAGATTGTAGAGATTGGTGTTGGGGGCACGAGCACGAATTCGTACCTTCCAAACTATGAGTTCTACAATTACTCACTGACGCAGCAGATTTACACTGCTGATGAAATTGGTACTGCTGGTACGATTAACAGCATTGCCTTTTTCTACACAGGTACGGCATCCCGTACGCTGGACGTCTACATGGTCAACTCGACCGTGAGTTCCTTCGCCAGCAACAATGACTGGATCACAGTCACTGCAGCTGACAAGGTTTACTCCGGAAGTGTGACCTACACGGCAAACGCCTGGAACACTTTTGTTCTCGACACTCCGTTTGCCTATGACGGCACGAGCAATCTTGTCGTCATCGTGGACGACAACACGGGTTCGTACGTATCAAGCGTGCCAGCCTATGTGTTCGATGCCACAGGCAAGACGCTCCGCAATTATAGCGATGGCACGAACTACGACCCGTTGGCTCCGCCCATGGGTTCAGGTGCGGTTCTGGATGTGAAGAACCAAATCCAGCTCGACATCACTCCTGGTGGTGGCGGCGGCGGAATCGTTGATGTGTTAATTGGCGATCCTACATCCACAACAACCAGTTCGTATCTGCCAACGTATTCGTTTTACGATTACTCCCTCACCCAGCAAATCTACACTGCTGATGAAATCGGTGTGGGCGGCAGCATCAATGCTTTCAAGATGTGGCTGAAGAACACTTCAACCTATGCTCGTAACCTGAACGTCTACATGAAGGAAGTGAGCGAAAGCACCTTCGCCGATGGTAGCGCATGGGTGAGCATGACTGCAAGTGACATGGTTGCCACAGCCGTTTTGGCCAATGGTATTTATGATCCTGTTGAAACGACGTTCACCCTCAGCACGCCTTTCAGCTACACAGGCAGCGGCAACCTGGTTATTTGTGTCCAGGATGTGACAGGTTCATGGAGCAGCGGCGCAGCCGGTGTTACCATGGCAGCTAACGGCACCCAAGCCATGTATGCTTATCGTGACGGTACGGTGTTTGACCCGACCACTCCTGGTGTGACAGGTTATACACTGTCGGTCAAAAACGTGGTGAGTCTTAACATCACCACTGCAGGTGGCGGTCCCGTGGGTGACCAACTGCATGTGAAGTATCTGGCCGGTGACGTGGAAGTCATCGACGAGTTGAACCTGGGCGTTCGTCCTGCCGGCGCATGGATGGAGC
>DAIOUZ010000070.1:0-12623 GCA_036759285.1 Candidatus Limiplasma sp.
GTTGGGGATGTTCTCGTAGAGCGAGGCAGCCACCACAGGCGTGCAGATGTCGCGGGTGCCGCTGCAAATCAGGCAGGGTTGCTTGATTTGGTTGAGACGGTCGGTGTATTCGAAATCGGCCAAGTCACCTAAAGGCTGGTATTCGTTGGGCCCCCAGCCATAGAGATAAGCTTCGTTGCCGGCACGTTTGGGACGGCGGAGACATTCGGGCGAGTTCTCGTCGACACTGATGACATAACGCTCATAATAATGCTCGTTGGCGCGGAGATAGTCGGGGTCGTCCCATTTCCCCGTGGCTTCGGCGTGGCGGATGGCCTCTTGGTCTTCTGCCGACATGTATTTGATGAGGCGGTGCTGCTCGCTGGCCCACAGCGAGCTGGAGGCATGGCCCGAAGAGAGTATGACCGACTTGATGCCCTGGGGCTGGAAGTCGATGATATAGGCGATGGCCTGCATGGCGCCCCACGACTGGCCAAGGAGGTGGATTTTGTCGAGGTGCAAATGTTCGCGCAAGGCGATGAGTTCATTGATCCAAGTCTCTTGGGTCCACAACTCGGGATGACCGTCGAGATAGGAGTTGCCACAACCGATTTGGTCGTAGGAAATCACCTGACGACCCGTATCAGCGATACGATCCAAAACCTCGAAATAGTTATGCGTGCTGCCTGGTCCACCGTGCAAAAGCAACAATGCAGCTTTGTTTGAAGGTTCACCGACGATGCGGTAGTAGGTCTGATAGCCTAAATAAGGCATGTATCCTTCGTGAATAGGATGCTGTTTCATAGTGTGTTATGTTTTTTATATAGTTGCAAAAATACAAAAAATACCGTAGCCCGAAAAAAACGCCCCGACTTCGCTGCAAACAACATCAGTACAGCCCTTGGCCGTGTTGGACTAAAAGGAAAAAGCCTTCCCTCTTATGTCATTCCTGTTGGAATCTATAAAAGGGAAGGCTTTTTGTTTCAATACTACTACTTTACCGAGACTTTCCGCTCAAAGACCTTCCCGTCGGCAACGGTGATACGCAGCAGATACATGCCTTCTGTCCAATCGCTAACATTGATTTCATTCACATCTTTGAAGGTCTTCATCAATTGACCAAGCGCATTGAAAACTTGTATCTCCTCAAGTTCAAGACCTTGAATGTGAAGCACATCGGAAACAGGGTTCGGATAAACCATTATCGAAAACACCGTTTCATTGACGGCATCATAGCCTGTTTGGAACATCCTGGGCTGTCCCGATTCCATCCAGCTTCCATCATCGAACTCGCAGACAAACATATATTCATAATCGGTCTCCTCTTCCAAGCCCTCAAGGACGGCCTCCACATAGCCATCAGTCGCCACATCAACCTCAATCCATTCTTCGGCATCCCACACCTTATATAAGAAATAAGCCCTAGCAAAATGGTCGTTGCCCTGATGAATCCAAGCCGAAAGTTTTGCTGTATGAGGAGTGACGTCCGAGGCCTCAAGAAGGACGAAACTGGCCAAGCCATGGATGGGATAGCCGTTGTTGGTGCCATTGTCCATCACAAAGGCATGCATACTTTGGTCGATTTGGTTCTTGAACTCCTCGGTCTTCATCTCATCGGCAGTCATGCCCGTGCCGTAGCCGTTGTTGCCGCCAGCCGAGGTGAGGAAGTAACAATTGGAGACTTGTATTTCGTTCTCGGCTTTAGTCGGGTCGATGGGACTGACCATACCGAAGATACCTCCTGATGTGCCACCACTGATTGAGCCGACATTGTAACTGTAATAGACATTGACACTCGCCGACTCCACTGTGGCGCCCAAAATACCAGCAGAAATACCCATTAACAGGGAATTAGCGCTGACCGAACCTGTGTTATAACAATGTTGGATCAAAGCCTCTTCGCGTGCGAAGCACACCACGCCAGCAGCCACAGCCGCTCCCATAAAGTTGCTATTGGAAACCGTCACATTGGCCGAAGAGGAACACTGTATGACCCTACCGTTTTGGACACCTGCCACAACACCGGCAGCACCACAAAAAGTGCCACTGTTGGTCAAGCTGACCGAACCTGAGAAACTGCATCGGCTAACTATGGCATGGCCAGCGATGCCGCCCACCACACCTGAGGCACCCATGCCCGTGGAGATGACGGTACCGCTGACCGACAGGTTTCCCACATAATTGTCTTCGCCACCCACAGCAGCAAACAATCCCGCCAGATCGGCAGAGCTTTGTATCCTCAAATTCCCCACCTGATGGAAGCCACCATCGAAACGGCCGGCAAAATAGAAGCCGTTCATGCTGTAGTCGACATTGCCGATGGGTGTCCAATTGAGGTTGTTCAGGTCGAGGTCGTCGGTGAGCAAAAAATATTCACCCTCGAAAACACCCTGTCCTGACGACTGGTAGCCTTCATTCACTTTCTCAGCGAGATAAGCAAGATGCGCTGCTGTCTCAATACAGTAAGGGTTGTAATAAGTGCCGTCACCTTGGGTCCAAGGCTCGGACGAGCCATCCCAAATGTCAGTTGCCATCATGTTGAAAGTCAAAGCGATGGCGATAATGGAAAGTACAAATTTCTTCATTTTGTTTGGTTTTTCTCTGCAAAGTTATAAAACATTTCGACGAAAACAGCGTTATCATCCTATAAATTCGTAATTTTACCGCCTAAAATTGTATCGTATGAAATACTTGAAGATCTTTACTCTTATCATAGCTTCGTGGCTCGTTTCGGCCAATCTCATCGCCCAAGACGGCGTTTCCATCGGCAACTGGCGCACCCACCTTCCCTATCAAAAAGTGATTGCTGTGGAGCCTGTAGGAAACAAGATATACGCCGCCACGGAATATGAACTGTTCTATTACGACACACAGGACAATTCTATCAATATCTTGAACAAAATCAACGGTTTGTCCGACATCGGCATCAGCACCATGCGTTACAACACGAGCCAACGCAAACTGTTCGTCGCCTACACCAATGCCAATGTCGACCTCATCGACTCCGACGGCAACATCAAGAACATGAGCGACATCAAGGACAAGAACATCGTGGGCAACAAGAGTATTAACAATGTGTTTTGTGATGGTGACCTTGCTTACGTGGCTTGCGGCTTTGGCATCGTGGTCTTCGACTTGAAGAAAGAGGAAGTGAAAGACACTTATTATATTGGAAACCAAGGTGATGCAGTAAATGTAACTGATGTAGCCTTCTTCCAAGGTCGTATTTATGCCTCGACCGATGACGGTGTGTACTATGCCTCGCAAGACGCTCAGAATTTGGCCAATTACTCGGCCTGGCATTTCGACAACAGCTTGATTCACCCCCATTTGGCCTACACTGAGATGGAAATGTTTTATGGAAAGTTATACCTGAATTACGATGGTGGCTATGACGCCGACACGCTTTTTGTCAATGACGGAAACACTTGGGGCTATTTCAACAAACAGGACGTGAGTCAAAAGTATGAGCTGCGTGCCTATAACGACCGTTTTATCATCACCAAACGTTACGGGATTTCGGTCCTCGATGCCAACCTGCATGAATCCTTGGTGATTCATTCACCAGGAGGGCCGATTCAGCCACTTTCGACTGCCCTTGACAACGGTGGCAACTTTTGGATTGGCGACACCCGACGCGGCCTCATCATGACGACCGATGGCTGGAACAATAATGATGTGAAACCCAATGGCCCAGCCTCGAAGAATGTTTTTGAGCTTCAAGCCTGCGGCGATCAAGTATGGATTGCCACGGGAGGTCACGCCGCCAACTGGGGCAAACGCTACATGAAAGAAGGCATTGCCCGATTCGACGGTTTATGGACGATTCTCAACAACACCACCTTGACTGACTTTGACACTTATTCGGACTTTGTTTGCACAGCCACCGACCCTAATAATCCTTCCGTAACCTATGTTGGCACATGGGGTAATGGCGTTCTGAAATTCAAAGACGGTGAACTGGATATGGTTTACAACGCCGACAACAGCACCTTGGACTATTGGGTTAAAGACCCGAGCCTGATCAACATCAGCGGTTTGGCCTTCGACAGCAAGGGAAACCTTTGGGTTGCCAATACGGGAGCCAACAAACTTCTTTCGATGATGGAACGAACCACTGGCAACTGGCGTTCATTCAATCTGGGTGGCAGCTGGAGCGGAATCGATATCGGCACTTTGCTCATCGATAACAATGATTATAAGTGGATCATCCGTCGTGGCGGCGAAGTCATCGTTTTCAACGACAATGGCACTTTCGACAATGCTGCCGACGACCAAGTGGTCAACCTGAATACTGCTGCCGGCAGCGGCAAACTTGCCGGTGGTGTCAATTGCCTCACCGTAGACTATAATGGTGCCGTTTGGGCAGGTACCGACAAAGGCCCTTGCCTGTTTGACGACACAAGGAAAATCTTCAATGGCTCCAACTTCGACGCCACACAAGTGCGAGTGCCTCGCAACGACGGCACCGACCAATACGATTACTTGTTTGCCGGGTCCAACGTGCTCTCCATGGCTGCCATGGAAGGCTCCGACCAGATTTGGTTTGGCCTTGAGTCGGGAGTTTACCTCATGTCCTTCGAAAGCAAGCCCAAGGAAATCCATTATTTTAACGTCGACAACAGTCCTTTGCTCGACAATTCTGTCACTACCATGGCCATCGACAAGAGTGGCGAGGTGTTCTTCGGCACTAGTAGTGGTGTCATTTCCTACCGAGGCGAATATGCCACCCCTGAACCCATTATCAGCGACGTGATTGCTTATCCCAATCCCGTCAGGATGAGCTATTCAGGTTATGTTGGCATCAAAGGTTTGGTCTCCAACTCTTTGGTTAGAATCACCACTGTGGATGGCACATTCGTCACCCAACTGATTTCGGAAGGTGGCCAGGCTGTTTGGGACTGCACTAACATCAACGGAGAAAAAGTGGAACCTGGAGTCTATCTCATCTTCGTAAGCACCAAACGAGGCACCGACAAGTTCGCCACCAAGATCCTCATTCAAAACTGATGGACGACAAAGTTCAAGGTATTGTATTGCAATCTATCCGTTACGGTGACACCAGTCTGATTGTCAAGGTGTTCACCCGCAACTTTGGCTTGAAATCCTATATGGTGAAAGGCGCTTTCAACCGAAGTTCCAAAAATCGTGTAGCCCTGTTCCAAAACCTCAACCTTATTAATTATATTGAGGTAGGCAAAACCAACAAAAGTACATTGGGCTACATGAAAGATGTACAGCTTTCTGTTGTTTATCAAAGCCTCCCCTTGGTGATGAACAAAAGTGCTATCTTGATGTATGTCAGCGAATTGTTGTCAAAAGCTATCACGGAACAAGAGCAGAATGAGGCGCTTTACGACTTCATTGTCCGTTCCCTTCAATGGCTCGATTTAGTCGAAAAAGACTATGCGAATTTTCCGCTGTTCTTTACTTTGGAGCTAACGCGTCACCTCGGATTCTATCCCAAATCGAACCACAAAGACGGTTATTGTTTCGATATGATGGAAGGAACGTTTGCGCATGACTATCCGTTACATCCTTACTATTTCGACATAGAATCCGCTGCTTTGCTTTCGCGTTTCCTAGACAAAGGCATTGACGAGGCTTGTGGCATTTCGCTTCGGGTGTCCCAACGTCGTGAGATGCTTGACAACATCATTGTTTTCATGCGTCTTCATGCCCCTGTGATGAAGGATTTCCATTCACATGAGGTGTTGAAAACCGTGTTGGAATAAAAAAAGCCAACTTTCGCTGGCTTTTTATCCTATCTAAAATTCGTATTTATTTCAGGTCTACTGCAGTCTGCCCAATCAACTTTCCACCCTGCTCATAGATGTCAATGAAATAGGTACCTGGCCTAAATTCTACACCAGAAGGTTTGACATAATAAGCACGGACATCCGTTTCCTGACCCTCGTAATTCACTCTCACTTGCTCAGTAAACTGCAACGTCTCATTATTGGACTTGAAAGAATACTCATCGCCCGTTCCCTTGCAAATGATGGACTTGGTCGGGTCGGCAATACGCACATAGAACATCTTTGTACCAGGTTGAACCAAATCGTTAGCTGCTACGGTAAAGTCAATTCTGATACGTTCGGCACGATCAGCTTTGTCGGTAGGAGTTTCCTTGCCACTACCTTTGAAACGCACAGCCTGGGCCGAATAATTGCGGAGTTTCATCGTAGCTGCCATATTCACTTTGTTGGTGAGCTCTTCCTTTTGACGCGTGAGGTTGGTATTCTGACGGCGTTCAGCCTGAAATTCCTCGCGAATACGTTCATTCTCCGCTACCAATTCACGATTAACGGTATAGAGCGAATCCATCTGACGCACATAACGCTGTGAAATCTCTTGCAAGGCAGCCAGTTTCTTCTTGACTTGATAATAATCCCATTGAGAATCAAGGAGTTTCTTGATTTCCACGGCATCGGCTTGGATGATGCTGTCTTTCTCAACCAATTGTTGGCTCAACTCACCGTAATTATCTTTCAACTCGTTATGCACCTTCATCAAGCTATCAACCTCAGCTTGAAAATCAAGGCGTTGCATTTCCTTTTCAGCCTCAAGTGCTTCTTTGTCGGTTTTCAATGAAGAATTACGAACTAAGAGGAAGACCAAGGCAATGGCAAGTACACCAAGGAGGGCATAAAGCCATATAGGTTGACTTTTCTTTTTCTTGTTTTCAGTTTCCATGATTTATCTGTTTTTATAGACTCTTTACAAATAAGATCCCTATTTCGCTACTGCAACATCTCGCCCTTAATCGGTTCCACTTTCGTTCGCGGAATGTTGACAGGAATATATTGGCCAACCACATCGATATAAACGATCAGGCGGCGTTTGTCCTTGATTGACTCAAGCTTGCCGCAAAGACCCTTCATGGGTCCGCTGATGATTCTCACCATCTGACCTTCCCTCAAGTCGTCCTTGTCTAATATCCTGCCTTCATCATCCATCTCATAGTCCTGAATAAAACGCTTGATAGCAAGTATTTGATTTTCAGGAACTATTACAGCCTTTCGCTCAAATGAAACAAACTTGACCACGCCATAAACGCTCACGATAGAAAGATGCTCCTTCTCACTGGAGAAAACAAACACATACGACTTGAACAATGGCTCCTCGACTTTTTTACGACGGTCGCTCCACTGCTTGAGCCGGGTAATCATTGGCAAGTATGCCTCTATGCCCATGTCTTCCAATTGAGCCAATACTTTTTTCTCAGCTCGTGACCTGACATAGAGGGCATGCCAATATTTTGTTTGTTCCATCACCTAAAGTGATTATCAACTGTGTTAATCCTTATTTTTATCTTTCGAACGATGCTTCTTCCCGCCATCCTCTTGCGGATTCTCACCATAATAGTCGTTTCCATAATAACCACTATTACGGCTACCATATCTTCCGTAACCATAACCGTAGGCATAGCCATAGCCATAACCGTATTTCTTACCATAACCGTAGCCATAACCCTTATTTGTCTGGATACCGTTAAGAACGATGGACATCTTGAGATCGCGGGCTTCCATATCCTTAATGATGGTGCCGAAGATATTCTTGTTGGTGACACCTTGACGGACAATGAACAAGTTCACATCACTGTGTTTCATCAACAGGAAGGCATCAGTGACCAAACCGACAGGAGGCGTATCAATAATGATATAGTCATAACGATCGCGGAGCAACTGGAACAGTTCGTCACATTTCTCAGAAGCGATCAATTCAGCCGGGTTGGGCGGGATGGGACCGCTGGTGATGATATCGAGGCTAGGAATAGCCGACGTGGATTGGATAATATTTTCAAACGGTTCCTTGTTGGAGAGGAATGAGCTCAAACCGATATTGTTATTCAAGCCGAATTCCTTAAAGAGCTTAGGTTTACGTAAGTCGAAGCCCAACAACACCGTCTTCTTGCCATAAAGTGCGTAAATCGACGCGACGTTGATGGCATTGAAGGTCTTACCGATGCTCTGCATATCACCAGTAACCAAGATGGTACTCTTCGTCTTGCCTTGAGTAATGAACTCGATATTGGTACGGATGGAACGGAACGACTCGGCGATAGGTGCCTTGGGTGAATTAACGACCACAAGCGGGTCTTTCGAATTGGTTTGAGCCACCTGACCAATAATCGGGAATCGGGTAAGTTTCTCCACATCCTTACGGTCGGTGATGGACACATTGAAGAAGTCCTTGAGGAACAAATACAAGGCAGGAATCAACAGGCCAAGGATGAGTGCAATGAGATAATTCATGGAGGTACGCGGAGAAATACGAACCGTTCTCTCAGTTCTGGCCAAGTCAAGGATTTCATTGTCGGGCGTATTAGAAGCCTTCAGGATTTGGGCTTCAGCACGACGCTGCATCAAGTACTTGTAGGTCTCATCGTTAAAGTTGAAATTACGTTGGTAATTGATCAATTGCTGTTGCTTCTCAGGAAGCACCTTGGTTTCGGAAACAGCCTTTGCAATACGCTTGTTGATTTCATCAAGACTCATCTCGGCGTTAATCACCAAGTTGTTGATGGTCTCCAACAAAGTCTTCTTCGTAGTGACAATTTGTTCGTTGAGTTTCACAATCTGAGGGTGTTGCTCGGTTTGGGTAAGCAATTGCGTAGCCTTTGTCTGCGATAAAGTAACGAGGTCTCTCACCAATTGGTTGAGCAAGGGGTCGTTGATACCCATCGTGCTGGGAGCAGCAAGGTTTTCGGGGTCGTCAATCTGTCCCTTGATATAATCCTGCAAACGTTTGTAAATCTTAACATTAACTGTAATCTCAGCTCTTTCTCTTTCCAATGCTTGCAGATTGTTGTAAATCTGAGTAGCCTGCATGTCAAGGTTCATCAGGTCGTTTTGCGTACGGAAATCCTTCAACTCACTTGCAGCACTGCCCAACGACTCTTGGATTCCGGTCAATTCATCATCGATGAAACGAATGGTGTTTTCAGAAACCATGTTCTTCTTTTCCAATCCACGATTAACATATTCACTCATCAACATATTGACGAACTCAACTATCTTTTTAGGATTGGAACCGCTCATAACTATGGAAACGACCGAAGATTGCTTGCTTGTTGCACTCACAGTATAAGAGCTCAACTGTTTAACCAGGCTTGGATAGCTATTGAGGCGGAAAGACAGCTTTCTGCTATTATCGGTTTCTGGCTTATAGTTTTCGTTCAAAACAATACGGAAGCGGTTATATCCATTGTCAATCCACTCACCTTGTTTGCATTCCGTGACCACATCAACTTTTTGAAACGTACTTTGCAGGGTTTGGCAGAGCACAAAGTCATATTTTGTGAGGGTCTCTGAAGTGGCATACAAACTAAACGCTTCATTATTAAAACCAGTAATCTCATAAGTCAAGCCGACCGCTTGTGGGACACTACGGTCAAATTCAACTGTAAACGGAGCTGTCTTATATAATTCCATCGTAGCTACACGGCCCTTTTCATAATACGAAACCTCCAAATTCATTTTTTTGATGGTTCGTTCTGCCAATGTATAGGATCTAAGGATAGCCATTTCGTTTTCAACATTCGACTTACCTGTATTCAGATTGGTCATAAGTGATGTGGGGTCAAATGTCTGATCACTCTTGATGAGTACCGTACCTGATGTTTGATACACACTGGTCTTGTATCTGTTGATCACAAAACCAACGGCCAAGGCCAATACAACAAAGATAACGAAAAGGTACCAATGACTTAAGCAGATATATATCAATTGCTTGATATCGATGGATTGTTCATCTGCACTCTGCTGAGGCTTGTAATTTGTTGTTTCGTTCTGCATAATGTTTTTATCTATTTTGTTTTATTTCAATCAATTATTTATTCAAGCTACGCACCAGGGTAACCAATGTGACACCCAAAGAAATGACAGAGATGACAGTCGAATAGGGGAATGTCGTGAAGCCCCATTGCTTGATCTTGAGCGGTTCGATATAAATGATGTCATTCGGTTTCAAATAATAATAAGGTGATGAAAGGATGTCGGCCTGACCCATATCCACGGTGACCACTTCAGAACCGTTGTCGGTCTGACGAATAATCCTCACCTCGCTGTTCTTGGCAAAGTTGGTCATGTTGCCCGCCAAGGAAATAGCTTCAAACAAATTGATCTGCGATTGATAGACCTTGTACATGCCCGGGCGAGTAACTTCACCCAACACGGTGAGATTAAAATTGGACATCTTCACAATAAGGGTGGTCTGGTTAACATATTTACCAAGCTCGGTTTGCAGTTTATCCTTGGCTTGGTCGATGGTCAGATTTTTCAACTCTATTTTGCCAGTCAATGGCATCTCGATACAGCCTTCCTCATCCAACGTGTAGGACTGAAGATAAATTGAAGCATCTGATGACAAATAACTACGGTTAGCATAGTCACCAGAGATAGCTGAAGCACTACGCTCATCTATGGTGTTCAACACTCGAATGTAAAGGTTGTCACCAGGCTGCAACTTGTAGTTGACCGAACGGTCGTTCACATATTCCTTTGAAATGTTTGCTGCTGCCATTTCGGCATCCTTGAGATAAATCATTTTCTTTTGAGGAACGCAAGAAGCGAACATCATGGTCAGAACCACAGTAAAGATTCCAAGTTTTGTAATTCTATTAAAGTATTTCATACGTATTAAGTTTATTTGTTTTTCAAGTTATTGTTTGTCAATGTCAATTCTTTTATACCCACCAAAGGGGTGATAGGCATCCTATACTCGATTTGGAAACGATAGGTTCCCGGGTCTGTAATCAAAAACTGTTTGTTGATTGGGAAATCAAAAGTGTAGCATCCGTCTTTCAATTCAGAATTCCAATGGCCTTCAGCATCTTTCAAGGTAAACTTGTAACCTTTGCTGCGATAGGGATCGCCTTCCTTGGTGAAAACGGTAAAAACCATCGAAAAATAATCGTAAGTGTATTCGTCAGTGAAGCTGACCTGCATACTCAAATCATACGTGGTCTCTTCTTTGATCACAACGTCATTACGCAAATAATCAAAGCGTTCCCACGTGGTATTGAAAAAGCTCCGCTGAATCAACTCGGAATTATTCTCCTGTCGATTACACCCCGTGAGCATCAAACTCAGCATTATAATGAATATACACTTCTTCATTTTATGCATAAAAAAACGTGCAAATATACAAAAAAAGTGAATTACTACAAAAATTGAATAGTTTTTCACTTATCGACACACAAAAAAAACGTTTTCAAAACACAAAAAAATTTGTTCCAAAAACCACCAGCATACAAATAAAAACTTGTACTTTTGTAAACCATCCCACAACCATGAAAGCGAAAAATAACAATCTGTCTTCCAGAAAATTACTTGTAATGGGCATTTTCATTGCAATAGGAGCGTTGTATATCATCAGATTGTTCTCGCTTCAGGTTATCGACAAGCACTACAAGCAACTTGCCGACAACAACGCTTTACGTTTCGTCACACAATATCCCTCAAGAGGAAAAATATTCGACAGAAATGGCAATTTGTTGGTCTTCAACGAAGCCGTTTACGATTTGATGGTCATTCCAAAACAAGTGATGGAGAGAGCAAAAGATACCGTGAACCCTTTAGACACGCTGGAATTTTGTAGATTGCTTGACATTGACAAGGCTTCGTTCATCGAACGGATGAACAAGGCCAAAAAGGAGTCTTATTTGAAACCGTCACCTTTCATGACCCAAGTTTCGAAAGAAAACTATGCTCACATCGCCGAAGTGCTTTACAGGTATAATGGCTTTTATTTCCAGACCCGTACCGTCCGTCATTACCCCTTACCCATAGCAGCTCACACGTTGGGCGACATCGGTGAAATCAGTCAAAAAGAACTTGACAAAGATGAAGAGGACTATTACCGCCAAGGCGATTATGTCGGGAAGTCGGGCATCGAAAAGTCGTATGAGAAAGAACTGCGGGGCGTGAAAGGTTTGAAAGTGATGATGGTGGATGTGCACAACCGCGAAATGGGCAGCTTCATGGATGGCGAACTCGACAAAGACCCTATCGCGGGAAAAGACATCTATCTCGGCTTGGATGCTGAGCTACAAGCTTATGGTGAGCAGCTGATGCAAGGTAAAATCGGCTCCATCGTGGCTGTAGAACCATCGACTGGACAGATTCTGGCTTTCGTCTCAAGCCCCACCTACGACCCTAATCTCTTGGTCGGCCGCGAACGCGGAAAGAACTACAACGAACTTCAAAAAGATCCGATGAAGCCCTTGATTAACAGAGCTATCAGCGGAACTTATCCTCCTGGGTCGACCTTCAAAACCGTCGTTGGACTCATTGCCTTGCAAAGCGGTACCATCACCCCTGCCACCCCTTTCCATTGCTCTGGACCGGCTTCGTTGCCTATCAAATGCACTCACTCCCATGGTAGCAGCCCCGACTTTGCCAACGCCATCATGAATTCATGTAACCCCTATTTCTATGAGGCCTTCAAGGCAACCATCAACAATCCGAAATTCGGTAACATGAAAAACGGGTACCAGTATTGGAAAGACATGACCTACAAGATGGGATTGGGCCGCAAGTTCAACACCGATATTCCTTATGAACGCTCGGGCAACATCCCTTCCCGCGAGTATTATGACCGAATGTATAACGGACAATGGAACTCGGTGACTATCCGTT
>DAIOUZ010000070.1:12633-14676 GCA_036759285.1 Candidatus Limiplasma sp.
GGTCAAGGTGAGGTGTTGGTCACGCCTTTGCAACTGGCCAACATTGCCGCACTGATTGCCAACGAAGGCTTCTACTATCCGCCACACCTCATCAAATGCTTTGGCGACACCACGGCTATCCCCGAGGTGATGACCACCCGCGTCGATCCTGGCATCGACCCCCGCCATGTCAGGGTGATGAAAGCCGGTCTGCGTACCGTCTTCAGCGGTCCAGCGGGCACAGCTCGTCGGTACGAGATGAAAGACATCACCCAATGCGGAAAGACTGGTACTGCCCAAAACCCGCATGGCAACTATCACTCCAATTTCATTGCCTTCGCCCCGGCCGAAAATCCGAAAATTGCGTTGGCCGTCATCATCGAAAATGGCGGTTACGGTGCCACCTGGGCAGCTCCTATCGCCAGCCTGATGATAGAAAAATACATCCGAGGCTACACCATACGTGAGGAGTTGGAACAACGCATGATGGAAGGCAAAATCTCATACAAGAACGAACGATGAACGAAAGAAACAGTATCATAGGGAAAATCGACTGGATAATTGTACTCATCTATCTGGCACTGGTGCTAATCGGCTGGTTCAGCATCTTCTCGGCCCGATACAATGAAGCGCATCCCAGCATCTTTGACCTGTCGCAAGTCTACGGAAAACAGTTGATTTGGATTGGTGCCGCGCTCTTGATGGGCTTTATCATATTGCTTATCGATGCAAAGTTTTTCAATGCCTTTGCGTTTTGGATTTATATTGTCGTGCTGGCCAGTCTATTCGTGGTGCTGGTCTATGGCAAAGCCACAAAAGGTGCTACCTCTTGGATTGAATTCGGTCCTGTCAAATTCCAGCCTTCCGAGTTTGCCAAGATGGCGACGGCTTTGGCAGTAGCCAGTTATCTCGGTCGCTTGGATGTCGACCTCCAAAAACGTAAGGATCAAATCTTTGCCATAGCCCTGGTCCTCATCCCCATGGCCCTTGTACTACTTCAAAACGACACGGGATCGGCAATCGTCTTCGTTTCTTTTATCTTCATTTTTTACCGTGAAGGTCTACCTGGAGCAGGGTTTGTAATGGTAGCTGGTGTCGTTGCCGTAGTCTTGTTCGTCTTTACCTTGATTTGGTCCCAAAAAATCATGTACATCATCTTAGGTGCCCTTCTTGTCCTCACTTTGACCTACTACATCCTGAACAAGAAAAAGAACCTAATCATGATGTTAGGCGTGTTTGTCTGCATGTTTGTTTTCGTATTTTCAGTGGATTACGCTTTCAACAAGGTGCTGCAAGATCACCAACGCTCACGCATCGAAGTGTTGTTGGGTATGAAAGACGACCCGAAAGGCGACGGCTACAATGTGCACCAGTCGAAAATTGCCATTGGTTCGGGTGGTTTGACGGGCAAAGGATTTTTGGAAGGCACCCAAACCAAATATGACTTTGTCCCTGAACAGCATACCGACTTCATTTTCTGCACAGTAGGCGAAGAAGGCGGTTTCTTCGGTACAGCCACTGTGGTGCTGCTTTATGTGGCCCTATTGGTGCGACTCATCATCCTCGCCGAACGACAACGATCCACCTTTAGTCGTGTGTATGGATACGGTGTTGCAGGCATATTTTTCGTTCACGTGGCCATCAATATCGGCATGACCATTGGCTTAGTTCCCGTCATCGGCATCCCCTTGCCCTTCTTGAGCTACGGTGGGTCGAGCATGCTGGCATTCACCATGATGCTGGCCATTTTCGTGAAACAAGATGCAAACCGATTGAATGTATTATAACACCTTATAATACAGATTCCTCACCAAACCTCCATATTTTTCTTCCGTCTTGGCATAGACATATCCCTCTTTCAAGAAGTTGTTGATGCTGAAGTCATTATTGGGCGCCACGGTGGTGCAAAGCAGGTTATAGCCCCTCGCAATGGCAATTTTTTCCACCTCATGGATGAGCTTCCTTTGCAAGCCAAGACCCCGATACCCTTCCCGCACCAAAAACAATTTGGCGTATAGGTCATTTTGCAGGCTGAAAAAAGCGACATGTTATTCAATGGGTCAA
>DAIOUZ010000071.1:0-5767 GCA_036759285.1 Candidatus Limiplasma sp.
GGTCATTTCGTCTTGTGCGTAGAGAGAACCTTGCATGTAGTTGAAGGAAGGATACACCTGTTCGTGCTTTTCGTTGTTACCATAGGTGATGGCGAAAGCGCGAGGATTGGCGTTGTTGACGAAGTCTTCCCAGCTGTTGTAGACATAGTAGCCAGCGCCGCCTTGCATGTAACCGTTCTTGGTGTTGTCGAACTCAAATTGACCACCGAGGGTGAAGTTGTGGATGCCCGTGAGGTAGCTTACTTCGTCGGTCACCACAGCGGTCTGCACTTCGCGGAGGTTACCATAGGTGAACGGGTCGGGACCGAAGCTGGTGTAAACAGCCTTGGTTTCGGCAACGCCGTCGCCGTCGGTGTCGAGGTTCTCAAGAATATCAACGGTGGGGAAGAGATCACCCACGAAGCTACGAGGCTCATATTGGCGTGAATAAGTGGCACGCAACATATTGTTGCCGCGGCCGCTCAGGAAGCTGTGGTTCCATTCGGCAGCCACCGAGCTGAAGTTTTGCTCTTGGAAGTAACGGTTGCTCTCGAAATAGAGGGCGCAATCGGAAGTACGGCCATAGGTGTTACGGTTGTACGGGTTGGGAACGATGGGGTTCACTGAGTTAGAAGGAGAGGACGAGTACTTGTTCTTCACCAAGCTGTAGCGGATGAGGAACTTGTCTTTGTCGCTGGCGTTCCAGTCCAAACGGGCCAACAACTTGTAGTCAGGAGTGCTGGCGCTGTAGTTTTGGTAACGGCCTGGGTCATAGTTATAGGTGGCTTTCAGATAGTCCTTCATCATGTCCATTCTCTCGACAGTAGGACGGCTGTATTGCGTACCGCCACCCCATTCGTCGTCTTCGCTCTCGCGGGCAAAGTGGGTTTGACCGGGGTCAATGTCGCTCTGATATTCGAAGTTCACGAAGAAGAACAACTTGTCTTTCACGATGGGACCGCCAACGCTGATGCCAGCGGTGTTGTCCAACGACTTGGAAAGGTTCAGACGGTCGGGATAGTTGCCGAGTTCGTCCTTCACACCGTACTTGGTGCCGATAAGACCGTCGTTGGTGAAGTAGTCATACACGCTGACATGCCAGTTGTTGGTACCGCTCTTGGTGACGGCATTGATGGCACCGCCAGTGAAGCCGCTGTGACGGACATCAAAAGGAGTGATGTTGATGGTCATAGCTTCGAGAGCATCCAATGAGATGGGGCTACCGCCAGCAGGCAGGTTGCCACCGATACCGAAGGCGTTGTTGAAAGCAGCACCGTCAACGGTGACATAAGACGAACGGTAGTTGCCGCCGCCGATGGCCAGACCATTGGAAGTGGCAGCAGCCTGAGGTGTCAGGGCCAACACGTCGTTGAGGCTACGGGTGATGGTGGGCAGCGTGGTGATCTGCTCGTTGTTGATGGCCGTAGTCGCACCGGCACGGTCGCTGTCCATGCCATTCGAGATGGCTTCGGCAGAAACGAGAACTTCGCCCAAGCCAATGGACTCTTCGTTCATGCGAACATTCAAGATTTTGGTCTCACCCAAGGTGGCAGTAATGCCCTCTTGTTTGATGGTCTGGAAGCCCACCATACGGAATTCGAGGGTGTAAGGGCCACCAGGACGAATGTTGAGCAGACGGTAAGCACCGTTTGCATCGGCAACAGCATAATACTGCGAACCCGAAGGAACGTGCGTTGCAACAACAGTTGCTCCAGGAAGCGAACCCTTGCTGTTGTCCGTGATTTTTCCACTAATGCTCGAAGTGGTCACCTGGGCCATCAAGCTAATGGAGGCAATCATAGCCACGAAAAAAGTAAGTAACTTTTTCATAGATAATAATTTAATGTTAATAATTGAGTTGATTGTATTCGATTTGATTGGTGCCGTTTCCATCTTTGTCGTTATCTTTGACCCCGCAAAAATAAGGTATTCCATCGAAATGCCAAACCAATCTCGGAAAACATTTTCCTCTTTTTTCGAAAAGAAATCAACCGTTATTGTTTATAACTTGATAAACGATTGAAAATGATAAAATTGAAAAGGTATCTTTGTAGGACATTAGTGTCTTTAAAGGGAAATACTGCGATTGTGATGGCATGATGTCATTTTTTTACCTATTTTTGAAGCCTCAATTTAATAGGAACAACAATGAAAAGACTAGCATTGATCCTGTCGTTGGCTTTTGGAATATGCGCCTGCAACAATGGCCCTTCCAAGCCCTATCAGATGTTGGAAGAAAAGTCGCAAGCCATCGAGGTAAAAATCGGTGAAACCACGAATTGTGACGACCTTCAGATGTTGCATTTTGGCATTTTTGGTCTGCGCTCCGACTTCGACAACCTAAAACTGATCGACGATGTAAAAGAATCCGAAATAGAGCAGATGAGGAAAATCCTTGACCAACTGGATGCCACATGGGAGAACAGATGGAACGCACTGGGTTGCGAACAACCTGATTCGGATGACGATTTGGATACTTCAGGCGAGGAAGATGGGGCTGTTTTTTAGGCTTGTAAGACCGATTTGAAGAAATTATCGTATTTTTGCAAACAACATTTATAGACTATGGCATTCTTTTATAGACATAATCCAAAGAAGTTCAATTACATACCACGTTATTTTGACCCTGAACAACAAGCATGGGAGGAGAGAAAGGCAGAGATGGGTCTTGACTCAAAGCTGACCCATGAAGAGCAACTTCGCATCAAGATGCGTCAAAAGTGGGGGACTGGCAAAGGAAGTGAGGAAAGCAAGGCCGAACAACGCAACAAGTTGATTCGCAGAATTGTGTTGGGTGTTTTCATCCTTTTCATTTTCTATTTCATTTTCTGTACGCCCGTGCTGAACAACATTGTTGGCGGATTGATGGGAAAATAAGGTATGCTGGACATCATCAAGTTGCTGCCCGACAGCGTGGCCAACCAAATTGCGGCAGGTGAAGTCATCCAACGTCCCGCATCGGCTGTAAAAGAGCTGATGGAGAATGCCTTGGATGCTGGCGCCACCCAAATTGATTTGGTGGTGAAAGACGCTGGCAAGTCGATGATTATGGTCATCGACAATGGTTGCGGCATGTCTGAAACTGATGCGCGACTTTGCTTCGAGCGTCATGCCACCTCCAAAATCAGCAATGCGGAAGATTTGTTTGCTATCCGTACGATGGGCTTCCGAGGCGAGGCTTTGGCTAGCATTGCTGCCATCGCTCAAGTGGAGTTGAAGACGCGCCGTAAGGAAGACGAAGTGGGTACCAAAATAATCAACGAGGGCTCTGTGGTCAAGGAACAGAGTCTGGTGCCGATGCAACCTGGTACTTCTTTTACGGTTAAGAATCTGTTTTTCAATGTTCCGGCACGCCGTAATTTCCTTAAATCGACACAGGCAGAGATGCGCCATGTCGTGGAGGAATTTACGCGCGTTTCACTGATGAATCCAGAGATTGGTTTCACACTCATTAGCGATGGAAAGGAAGTCTATCATCTTTATCCTGGCAACCTTAAGCAACGTATCATGGGTTTGTTTGGGAGTAATTATGAGGGAAAACTGCTGCCGGTCCGTCAAGAAGCCGAGCGGGTGCGTATCGACGGTTATATTGTGAAGGCCGAGTATGCCAAGAAGACCCGTGGTGAGCAGTATTTCTTTGTGAATAAGCGTTTTATCAAGCATGCCTATTTGCATCATGCTATTGAGAATGCCTATATGGAGATGATCCCTCAGGACAGTTTTCCTGGGTATTTTCTTAATATTGAAGTTGATCCTTCCGATATCGACATCAATATTCATCCTACCAAGACTGAGGTCAATTTCTTGGATGTCAAGTTGGTGTATGCCATTCTTCATGCAGCGGTGCGAAAGGCTATTGGACAGCACAACCTTTCCCCGATGATTGATTTTGACGAGTCACCCGACTTGAGTAATGACTTTGGTGCGGCTATCGCCATGTCGAAACCTTTGGCCATTCCCAATATTCCGTTTGACCCGAATTTCAATCCTTTCAGAAAGGAAACTGCGCCAAGGGAAACACATTGGGACAACTCATTCTATAGGGACAATGACAGCCATCCAGGAGATTGGCGCATACTTTATGGAGAACGTACGGATTTATCAAACGAAGGTATCGAATCGAAGGAAGATGCTAAGCCTAGTAATCAGTATCTGCAAGTAAATCAATCTTATATAGTTACTGCAATTAAGTCGGGAATGTTGGTCATCGACCAGAATTTGGCGCATTCTCGTGTGCTCTTTGAGAAGTTTCTGAAGGAGATGGAGAATCATAGCGGTGTGTCGCAACAGGAACTGTTTCCGCAAGCGATGTCGCTTAATGTGAACGATGCATCGTTGCTGAAAGAAATGATGCCCGAACTGGAAAACCTTGGCTTCGTTTTGGAACAAGCCAATCCGACTACCTTTATGATTAATGGCACACCCTCAGATGCGGCGGGCTGCAATGCGGTGACCTTGTTGGAGCAGATTTTGGACAATTATAAAATAAACACCACCGACTTGCAGTTGGATAGGAAGTTGAATCTAGCCAAGACCATGGCAGTTCAACTAGCCATAAAGCCACAAACGCGGCTTTCGGAGATAGAAATGCAAAACCTTGTAGACCAATTGTTTGCCTGCAATGTCGCTGAAGTGGCACCGAATGGAAAAAAGATTTATGTGATTTTAAATATGGAGGATTTGTTTAAATGAGTCAGCAATTCAGCCCAACGGGATTCAAGGTGCTGCCGACAGTGGTCAAGCATTTGTTGATTATCAATATTTTGATGTATCTGGCGACATTCACCTTGTCACGTTTTAATATTGATCTAACAGACCTATTGGGGTTGCATTTCTTTAAGGCCAGCGATTTTAGGATTTACCAGTTGGTTACCTACATGTTCATGCATGGCAATTTTGGGCATTTGTTTTTCAACATGTTCGCATTGTGGATGTTCGGTAACACGCTTGAAAACCTCTGGGGATCAAAGCGTTTCTTGTTGTTCTACATGGTGTGCGGAATTGGTGCTGGATTGTGTCAGGAATTAGTGCAATACATACAATACGCCACCTCCCTGGCCAACTATTCCAGTGTGAACATGGGCGGGCACATCTATACAATGGATGCCTACTTGAACATGATGACGACAGTGGGAGCGTCGGGTGCCATTTATGGCTTGCTACTCGCCTTTGGTATGATGTTCCCTAACTCGATGATTTACTTCTATTTCCTTATCCCTATCAAGGCCAAGTGGTTCGTTATCGGATATGCAGTCATCGAGCTGATTACGGGACTTACTGGGGTTGACAATGTAGCACATTTCGCCCATCTTGGTGGCATGCTGTTCGGTTTGCTGCTCATACTTTATTGGAAGAAAAATCCGGCTGGCCCAAACAAGGATTTCAGGAAATTGAAGGACCTCTTTCAATCGTGGAAACAAAAGTCAAACCTGAAATACACTCCTTACGAGGAAGTCAAAGAAGAGCGAAATGTGCCGCGTTCGGATGAAGAGTACAATCGGCAAAGGGCTCAAAAAGAGCGTGATATTGATGCCATTCTCGACAAAGTGGCGAAAAATGGCTATGAGAGTCTGACTCCGGAGGAAAAGGAGTTTTTGTTTAAAAACAGTAAATGAAATGGAAGGAAGAGAAAGGAGAGAAAGAGGGTTTTTCGGGAAGGTATTAGTCTTCATTCTGACGATTCTGGCGGTCATCGGACTTATGCGAAGAGGCGGTTCGGCCCGCGTGTTCGCCGTGCTCTCGGCAATTTTGGCGGTGCTGAGTTTTATTGCCGATATCGCGCTTTATT
>DAIOUZ010000071.1:5777-6767 GCA_036759285.1 Candidatus Limiplasma sp.
CCATGGTGTTGAGTGTGATGTGCCCGCATATTGAACCAAAGCATTTTGGATGGATTCCCTTTTTCGGTCTTACTTTCTGGGTGATATTGCTTTTTAATGTCTTGGTTTTCTTTGCTTTGTTGTTGCTGTGGTCGCGTAAGGCATGGATTTCGCTCATAGCATTGTTGGTTGCTATTCCAGGCATCAACAAATCCTATTCTTTTGGAAAAAAAGTTGAAAATACAGAAGGCATTCGGGTTATGTCATATAATCTATATATTTTTCAGGGCGTTGATGGTGAAAAGGATAAAGAAGCAATTGTGAGTAAGATTGTTGCTGCTGTGCGCGAACAGTCGCCAGATGTTTTATGTTGTCAAGAGTTTGCTTCGTTCAAGTGGGGTATCCATAAGAATAAATGTATGGAAATGTTTTCCGATAGTATTGGTATGCCCTACGTGTATTATAATAAGAAAAGCAACTATGGTGGGAATGTGGTTTTCTCAAAATACCCGATTGAGAAAGTCACTACGGGTGGAGGCTTCAGCAATGAGGAAACTTATGGGGTACTCGTAGAAGTAGATGCAGGGGAAAAGGGAAGGTTCTATCTGGCCAATGTTCATCTGGTTTCAAATATGATTACCAGGAATGAGATTGAAGTCTTGACGAGCACGCCTGAGAACCAACAAATGTTTGATACGGTTGGAAGATCAGTGTTCCACAAATTGGAAAGAGGATACATTTTAAGAAGTGACGAAGTCAAAGCTATGTTGCAAGGTATTCCTGAAGTTGACTTGCCAGTGATTCTTTGTGGCGACTTCAACGACACACCTTTATCCTATACTTATAGGCGAATACAAAAGGCAGGCTATTCAGACGTATTCCTAAAAGTGGGTCACGGAATAAAACCCACCTATTCAGGGAATTTGCCACTGCTTAGAATTGATTATTTTTGGGTGAATGACAAAGTGACGCCATTGCGCTTCAACCGTTATCGCCAAAAGTTATCCGACC
>DAIOUZ010000071.1:6777-7651 GCA_036759285.1 Candidatus Limiplasma sp.
GGGTGACAATTTAACGCCAATCGACATGGTGAAATTCACCGCTGCTTTCGTCAAGTTTGTCCAACATCGTGGCGTGAAAAGACCGAGAATCGTTGTCGGTCGCGATGCCCGTCTTTCGGGATTCCTTGTAAATCAGGTGGTTTGCGGCACATTGCAGGCCATGGGCGCAGATGTGCTCGACATTGGCTTGAGTACTACGCCAACGACCGAAATTGCTGTAACAGGACTGAAAGCCGATGCAGGTATCATCCTGACGGCCAGCCATAATCCGGCGCAATGGAATGCCTTGAAGCTATTGAATGAGAAGGGTGAATTCATCTCTGCAGCCGAAGGCGCTTGGCTGCTTGATGTGGCTGCCAAGGATGATTTCGATTTCGTCCCGATTGAGGAAATCGGTAGCTATCAACAAGTTGACGGCTGGATGGACAAGCATGTTGAGATGGTTTGCAGACTGCCTTTGGTGAACAAAGCGGTGATTGAACAAGCCAACTTCAAGGTGGCTGTGGATGCCGTCAACTCGACGGGTGGTATTGCCATACCGAAGATGTTGCGCGCTCTCGGTGTGAAAGAGGTGCTTGAACTCAACTGTGAACCTACAGGAAAGTTTGCTCACACGCCAGAACCGTTAGCCCAAAACTTGACCGACATCTGCCGCTTTGTCCGTGAACAAGGTTGCGATTTCGGTGTGGTTGTCGACCCCGATGTGGACCGTCTGGTTTTCGTAAAAGAAGATGGTGAACTCTTCGGCGAGGAGTACACCTTGGTCTCGGTGGCCGACTTCATTTTGAAGCACACACCTGGCCCGACCGTCAGCAACTTGTCTTCAACCCGTGCTTTAAGAGATGTGACGCAAAAGCATGGACAACAATATTTT
>DAIOUZ010000071.1:7661-8533 GCA_036759285.1 Candidatus Limiplasma sp.
CGAAGTGAATGTCGTCGAAAAGATGAAGGAAGTCGGTGCTGTCATCGGTGGCGAAGGCAATGGTGGTGTCATCTATCCTGAGCTGCACTATGGCCGTGATGCGTTGGTCGGTACGGCTTTGTTCCTGACCCAACTGGCCGAGAAGAAAGTGAAATGCTCCGAGTTGAAGAAAACGTATCCGTTGTATGTGATGTCAAAGAACAAGATCCAACTCACGCCTTCGACCGATGTGGACGGCATCTTGGCCAAGTTCGCTGAAAAGTTTAAGAATGAGAAGGTGACGACTATCGACGGTGTGAAGATTGACTTTGAGGAAGGTTGGGTGCATCTGCGCAAATCGAACACCGAGCCCATCATTCGTATTTATTCTGAAGGCAAGACCGAAGCCGAGGCAGAGCGCTTTGCCAACATGATTTTGGAAGAGGCGAAGAAGATGGTGTGATAGGTGAGAAATTCTCAATAATCAATCATCGAAAATGGAAAGGCGAAGCGTCGGGTTGACCGGTGCTTCGCTTTCTACGTTATGACAGGCAGCCTTGAGGCCGTAACTGACAGATTTTTCTCCTATGATGCCAATGGCATGGGCATGGATCACTCCCGAAAAGAAGGCGTCACCTGAGCCCGTTACGTTGACGGCTTCAGCTTCAATAGCAGGGAAATGACGTAACCCCTTTTTGGAACAGAAAACCACACCGTCTTCGCCCAAAGTGAGGTAAACTTCTTTGATGCCTTTGGCAATCAAGAGTTGGACGGCTTCTTCGGCTTTGGCGGCATCCGTCATGGCTTGGGCTTCGGCGAGGTTGCACTTCAAGGCGAAAAACGATTTCTTCCACGATTTCTTCAAAGCATCGGAGAGGATCAGAGCCCTATTG
>DAIOUZ010000071.1:8632-14517 GCA_036759285.1 Candidatus Limiplasma sp.
GGGCATCTGCACTCAACAGCGTATCGGCCACCGCCATGTCGGAGCGGTTGATGGCATCGATGCGACGCATTAACCAATCCATGTCCAAACACTTGTTGAGTCCAATATCAGAAATGGCGGAGAGCATGTTGCCCAATTCATCGTTGAAACTGAGAAAAACAGGGCTCTTTGCGTTCTCATACTGTGAGGAAAGCGAAAGGTCAATGCCCAATTGCTCGCATTCCTCCATGATGCTGTGGGCAAAGTTGTCGTCGCCAAACACGCTGGCCAATTGGACATGATGATCTAGCAGGCTAAGATTGTGTGCAATGTTGCGCGCAACACCGCCGTGGTAAAACCTAATGTCAGCTGGGGTGCAACCGCCTTGAAGGTTGGGCCTATCTTGCCTTACGCTGACGTCGATATTGGATTCTCCTATGACCGTGATGTTCATTACCATTCGAAAAAACAGCCAAAATTAAGAAACTTTGCCAAATGCTTGGTAATTTCGTATTATTTTTGTTTCTTTGTAGTTTCAAATCAAAGGGTTATGGCACAGAACAAGAAAAAACGGCGTCGCAACTACAAGTACCACGCCATCACATTCAAGCTCTCCGACGGGCAATACCGGTCGTTGCGCAATTATTGCAAAGCCCGAAAGACGACTCCTATTAAATTGATAAAGAGGAATATAGAACGTTTTATTACAGCATACGAATACGAGGTGCCTGCCGATATTTACCTTACCGAAAACCAATTGAATCTGTTTGAGGAACCCACCTTGTAGAGACGCGATTTATCGCGTCTCAAACTAACGCAATCATTTCTGATTGAACGGAATCCGGTTTTGTATCGAACGACCTAAGGTTACCTCATCTACGAATTCCAAAGCATCACCCACCGCGATTCCCTTTGATATCACCGAGATTTTCCCTTGAAACTCGCTGAGTTGCCTGAAAATATAGAAGTTGGTAGTGTCGCCTTCAATGGTAGCTGGCAATGCTAAGATAATTTCCTTAATGTCTTCTTTTTGTGTGCGTTGCACGAGTTGCGCAATCTTAAGGTCATGCGGAGAGATTCCTTCTATGGGGCTAATGACGCCACCCAACACATGATACAATCCATTGTATGACGCCGTTCTCTCGATGGCCAGCACATCGCGCATGTCGGCCACCACACACAGCGTATTTTCATCGCGGCGTGGATTGCTGCAAATGGAGCAGACTTTAGTGTCGCTGATGTTGTAGCATCGCTCACACAGCATGATGTTGTGCTTCATTTTCAGCAGGGAATCAGCGAGTTGCTCGGTCTCAAGTGTGTCCTCGTTAAGCAGATGCAACGCCAAGCGTAATGCCGTTTTCTTGCCTATCCCTGGAAGCTTTGAAAGCGACTCGACTGCGTTCTCTAACAATATAGATGAAAACTCTGCCATACAATAATTGGCGCAAAATTAAGTTATTTCCTTAAATTTGCACACGCAAAACCGATGAAATCATGAAAAGATATGTCTTAATGCTTGTGACTCTGTTGTTTGCTGTCGCTCCTTTGATGTCGCAGGACTTCAACAAAACCGATTCTAAAGGCCGTCGACAGGGTGCTTGGCGCGGATTTTTCCCCAATGGGCAATTGCGCTACGAAGGCCAGTTCAAGAATGACAAATGCAAGGGTACTTTCAAATACTATGATGAACAGGGTAACTTGAAGGCTACCAATGAGTTTGATAAATCAGGTGAGCAAGCTTTGAACAAGACATATGCCCCTAATGGAAGAATGATTGCTACAGGATATTATCTGAACCAAAAGAAGGAAGGGGAGTGGAAATATTATGACGAGGCTTCAGGTCAGCTGCGTCTTGTTGAAGACAATAAGGAAGGTAAAGTGCACGGATGGTCTAAACTCTACAATCCGAATAACGGTGTGCTGGCTGAAGAGACTCAATATGTTGAGGGTCAGCCTGAAGGCCAATGCCGCAAGTATTCCGACACAGGGACTTTATTGATGGAATGTCAATACCATAATGGTATGCTGAACGGCCCGACTAAGACTTATTATCCAAGTACGGCTTTGAAAGAGGAAGGCCAGTATGCAAATGGTGAAAAAGTAGGGGTATGGAAAACCTATAACGAGGATGGCGATGTCATCGCTGAGGATGCCTTTGGCGCTCAGTAAATCATTTGATTATCAATTACATCTTTTCAGATAATCATCCAAATTGGGACGTCCGTATTTTGCCGCTAGTTGGTAATACTCACACGCCTTGTCTTCATTGTTCAGCAAGAAATAGGTTCTTCCCAAATTGAAATAGGCATCCGCATAATCGGGTTTCAGTTCGATGGCTTTCTCAAAATCGGGAATGGCTTCCTTGTATTTTGTGGCGTTGACTTTGGCGCAGCCGCGATAATAATAGGCCTCATGGTTGTTTTTGTCATATTTGATGGCCTTGGTGAACGCTTCTTCGGCCTCGTCATATTTGCTGTATCTCAACATTAATCTGGCGCCTTCGTCCATGTATTGGCGAGATTTGTTGGGGTCTTCACAACTTGCTACTGTAAAGAGAATCAATGCAATGAGTGATAATACAAGTTTTTTCATCGGATGTTATTTTGTGCAAAAGTAACCATTTTATTAATATCTCAAGACCATTTCTTAACGATTTCCTTCACCGTAGCGATGATCTCTTGCAGTTTGGCGTCGCTCTTGGCTTCGCACAAAAAGCGCAGGTAAGGCTCTGTGTTGGAAGGCCGTATGTTGAGCCACCAGTCGGATTGGTCGAGGCGGTAACCGTCGAAGTCCAGGAAACGTTCGGTCTTTCCTTCGTTCATGAAAAGGTCGCGAACCGCATCCATCACTTCTTGTTTGTTCTCAATCTTGAAGTTGATTTCGCCAGAATTGGAATAAGGTGAGATTTCGTCAATGATTTGGCTCATGGTCTTGCCTTCCTTCTTTCGCTCGGCCAAAAGGCGGAGTACGATGGAGGCGGCTAACAGGGCAGAATCAGAGTAATAGAAGTCGCGGAAATAGTAGTGTCCGGCCAACTCACCACCATAGCAACCATCTAATTCTCTGAGTTTCAGCGCAGCGTAGGTACGTCCCACACGCCAAGTTTCAACCTTAGCTTTATATTTGTTTAAGTATTCCTGGATGGCACGCGAACTACGGATATCCTGTAGCACAATGCCTTTCTGGTGTTGCTCTCCGATGAAATAGTCACCCAAGAAAGCGATGATGAGGTCAGGGGAGATGAAACGACCTTTCTCATCAATGAAGGTGATACGGTCAGCATCGCCGTCGAAGAGCAGACCAATGTCGCATTTCTCTTTCTTTACCAAAGCTTTGATTTGCTCTTGTGCGTTGGCTTCCAGTGGGTTGGGCTCATGGTTGGGGAAGTTGCCGTCCAAGGTGTCGTTGATGTAATGCGCCTTGCCAATCAGTTCGTGGACGAAGATGGACGATATGCCGTTGCTGCAGTCTACCGCGATGTTGAGGTTGTCATGAGGCCCGACAAACTGCTTTTGGAAGGCCAAATAATCGGCATAGACATTCCTTTCCTTGATTTGGCCTTTTATAGCACAAGGAATCGTGGCTTTGTCGCTTTCTACCAAGGCTTCCAGACGGTTCAAGCCAGTGTCGTAGCCCACAGGGAGAGCATTCTTGGCCGAAATCTTAAGGCCGTTGTGGTTCTTAGGGTTATGCGAGGCCGTAATCTGGATGGAAGCTCCATAGCCATATTTCGCTGTCGACCAATAAACCAATGGCGTTGTGGACAGACCAATGAAATCCACGTTTTTGCCACGGTCGGTGAGGCCTCTTGTGAGGTTGTCGAACATAGCTGGAGACGAAAGACGCATGTCGCGCCCCACGAGATAGGTGTCGGTGTCGAGAATGTCAGGCAGGAAATAGCCAATGCGGTAGGCTATGTCTTCGTTGAGGTCGGTGCCCCATTCGCCACGGATATCGTATGCTTTAAATGCTTTCATTTTATCAGTTGTTTAGTTGTTCAATTATTCAGTTAAAGTAGGTCGTTGAGCCTGTCGAAACGCCGCTCACACGTTAGTCGGCCCTTCGACAAGCTCAGGAATCTTTATTTCTTTATTCCTCGTTCGTTCAAGGCTTGTTGGTATTTGGCTGCGTTGCGGTTGTGCTCGGCCAAGGTTTTGGCGAAATTGTGGTATCCTGAGAAGTCCTCCTTGGCGCAGAAATAGAAATAGTGATGGTCTTCGGCGTTTAGTACAGCTTTGATGGCGGTCAAAGAAGGAATGCAAATGGGTCCAGGAGGCAGACCAGGATATTTGTAGGTATTATAAGGTGATTCGATTTCCTTGTGACGGTCGAGCACACGCTTGATGGTAAAGTCGTTCCACGCAAAGACGAGGGTGGGGTCAGCTTGTAGCAGCCAGTTGTTGTTTAACCTGTTAAGATAAACACCTGCCACACGGGGCATCTCGTCGCTCATATTGGTTTCCTTGTTGACGATAGAAGCCAATGTGCTGACTTGAATAGGTGTCAAACCTTTGGATTGGGCTTGTTGCTTGCGTTCCTCATTCCAGAACTTATTGTATTCTTGAAACATACGGACGACAAAGCCTTCGGCATCGGTATTCCAATAGAACTCGTAGGTGTCGGGCAAAAACAAGGCAGGGATGGTATAATTGCTGAAGCCTAGCTGATTGATATATTCTTGATTGTGAAGCAGATTAGAAATAGAAGTGGAATCAGCTTCGATTTGGGTAGCGATGCGGCCTGCCAGCATGTCCACATTACGAATGTTGTTGAAAGTGACTTTCACCGGAGTTTGCAATCCGCCCCGCAACATGTTGACTAGCTGATTGTTGCTGATGCCGTTTTTCACTACATAATGGCCAGGGTGAATGTTGGCGGGCAGTTCCTTCTTTTGCGCCAACCAGTTGAAACTCTTTTCATTGACGATAAAATGTGCATCTGCCAAGATAGCTTTCAGCTGATTGTAATCTGAGTCCGTTGGGATGAATAACTCAACATTTTTGCCATCAGCGGTTTGCACATTGGGCGACATGATGGTTTTGTAAAGCCAATAGCCGAAGGCTAATGCGAAAATCAACAAGATGCCTAGAACTAATAACACTGTAAATCGTGTTCGCTTGCTGTTTTTCTTTTTGCGGCTTTTGCGGGATTTTTTTTCTTTAGGTAGTGTGGTTTGTATTTTGATCATAGCTTTTTTCTTTTAATAAGTTGATACTCAAGTTCGTCAATAAATCCATCCGACGTCTTGATCCAGTCCTTTCTTTTGCCGCAAAGCTCAAATCCTTGTCCAAGAAACAGCGGCTGACTCTCAGTGTTGGTTTCGTCAATGGAACAATACACTTGATGAAGCAATACATCATGGAAGAGATATTCAACACATAATGCCAATGCAGCCTTGGCATAGCCTTGTTGACGGAAATCCTTGTCGATGAGAATGCCCAAACCCGCACGGCTGTTGAAAGCATCATAATCGTAGATGTCAATGCAGCCGATGGTCTGTCCGTTTTCTGTTAAGTCGATCATCAGGCGGAGCTGCTTTTGAGAAGGCAAGTCGTTGTTGCTCAATAGAAACTGTTCGATCTGAAAACGAGAATAAGGCACATGTGTCCCACTGACCCGCCAGATGTCGCGGTCGTTTTCCCAGCGGTAAATCAGCTCGGCATCTTCTGGCTCAGCACATCGGAGCGTTATCGTGTCATCCTTGATGAACATTTGTACAAATCATTGAAAAATCCTTGCGTTTTCAGCAGACTGGCATGTATTTTGATAGCCATTCCCCGCCAAATTTTCGACAAAAATACACTTTTCAGTGCAATAAAGGTTGAAAAAAAGCATTAATGAGACTATAAAACGGAAAAGAAACCATAAATTCAAGATAAGATGAGAAAAGTGAGTTTGATGTTGAT
>DAIOUZ010000072.1:0-267 GCA_036759285.1 Candidatus Limiplasma sp.
GTGGCCTAAGGAGCCCATCCTCCCGGGTGAATCAGATGTGATCAAGGTGACGTATCGTACCAACCGCGCTGGTAACATCAACAAGACGGTGACCGTCACTTCCAATGCTATCAAGAATTCCACTGTGGTGTTGCGCATTAAGGGTCGTGTCCTTGATCAGCCCACCGAGGCGCTGCCTGAAAAGAAGAACGATGTTGGTAGCCCCGTTAACAATAAGTAATTTGAATCCAATAAGTAAAAAATTAATAAATAAAAGCAAGAATTACT
>DAIOUZ010000072.1:277-10704 GCA_036759285.1 Candidatus Limiplasma sp.
AGCGTTAGATGGCTTTTTATTCAAAAACAAACATTTATGCCACAAATATCCAAAAAAGGTATGGAATTGCCGCAGTCGGCAATCCGTAAACTTGTCCCGTTTGCCGATGCTGCCAAAGAGCGCGGCATTCATGTGTATCACCTCAACATCGGTCAGCCCGACATCGAGACCCCTAAAGGTGCCTTGAAGGCTTTGTCTGAGATTGCCAAGGATCTTCCGGCAACCAAAGGCGTGTTGGAGTACAGCCATTCCGCTGGTATTCCTTCCTATCGTCGTGCCCTTTGCAACTATTATCACCGTCACGGCATCGACGTTACGCCCAATCAGATTCTTGTCACCACTGGCGGCAGTGAGGCTTTGCAGATGGCCTTCACCGTGTGCTTGAATCCTGGCGACGAAATCATTATCCCAGAGCCGTATTACACCAACTATAACACCTTCGCCAAGTTGTGCGATGCCAAGATTGTCACCATCCCCAGCGACATCAAGACAGGCTTTGCTCTTCCGCCCATCGAGGATTTTGAGAAAGCCATCACACCTCGTACCAAGGCCATCATGATTTGTAACCCCAACAACCCCACGGGTTATCTTTACACCCATGAGGAACTGCTGAAGGTGGCTGGTCTGGTGAAGAAATATGACCTTTACCTATTTGCTGATGAGGTGTACCGTGAGTTCTGCTATGACGGTCACAAACACTTCAGCGTGATGCAGCTTGAAGGACTGGAGCGCAACACCATTCTGTTCGACTCTGTGTCGAAACGTTACAGCGCCTGCGGTGCCCGTGTGGGCTGCATGGTGACACGTAATAGCGAGGTCTATGCTACCGCTATGCGTCTGGCTCAGGCTCGTCTGTCGCCGCCGAGTTTCGGTCAAATCTTCGCTGAAGCCGCTGTCGATACGCCACAGGAATATTTTGACAAGGTGCAAGCCGAATATGTCGCCCGTCGCAACGTCATCGTTGAGGGTGTCAACAAGATTCCAGGCTGCTACTGCCCAATGCCGAAGGGCGCTTTCTACACCGTTATCGATTTGCCTATTGATGACAGCGACAAATTCTGCCAGTGGCTGCTCACCGATTTCAGCTACAAGGATGCCACTGTCATGCTGGCTCCCGCCACCGGCTTCTATGCCGATCCTGAGAAAGGCCGTCATCAAGCTCGTATTACCTACTGCCTCTGCATCGAGGACCTGAAGGCCGCCATGAAGTGCCTTGAGGAAGCCTTGAAGGTGTATCCTGGCAAATTGAGATAAACCTATTTGATATATTGTTGTAGGGCTGTCGTATCACGGCAGCCGTTGTTAGCAACAACAGCGGCTGCCACAATGTGACAGCCCTACATGCATCTAGGAAACTAAAGGATGGTGCTCAATGCCACGCGAAACTCTGGCATAGGGCATTGGGTATCGCGTTCGATGATAATCGTTTTCAATCCCGCAAAGGGCCTTATTTCTTCCTCAATGTCTTTGAGCGATCGGTCTCTGCCGAAATAGGCAGGGGCAAAGGCTTCCCAAAACTTTACTGCTGTCTCTTTGTGCATGTGGAAGTACTCGTTGAGGTATTCTTCGCCATCGAGGATGCAGCAGAGATACATCATTCCGACATCGAAAAGGGGATAGCCATAGCAGAAGTCGCCAAGATCGATAAAATACTTTTTGTCGCCAGCAAAGATGGCATTGGAAAACTGAAGGTCTCCATGAATGGCGGTATCAGTGTCGGGGACATCGGCGATGAATTTCCCGATTTTGTCTTTTTCGTCTGTCGTAAAGAACGGGTTCGCCGTCAAAAAGCGGTAATAGCGGTCTTTCACGTTCTCAAACTGCGTGGTGTTGACATGAGTGGCGTGCAGTTGGAGGCACATTTCTGCGAACTCTTCGGCATATTGCTGAACGTTTTCGGGATGGTCGCCCGTGGCGCGAGAGTAGGAAACTTTGCCAGGAATGCGACGGAAGCGGATGCCATAACGGCCGTCATCGGTTTCCACATACTCACCAGGCTCGGGTGTGGGGATACCCATATCGTATACCTTGCGGGCCAGCATCATCTCGTCCAAGGGCTGCTGGATTTTGCCAGGGTGATAGAGCTTGAGCATCACTGTCGGGTCGGTTTTGTGGTCGTAGCTGTCGCCATTGAAACCGCCGCCAAAAAGGACATAGTCGTCTAAAGATATCTTGATTGCTTCCATCGGTTTTGCATTAGATTTCTGGGACAAAATTAGAAAAAAGAATCGAAAATCATTTTGTTAGTCAAGTTTTTGTAATTTTGCTGCAATAAATCTGAGAGGTAATGAGATTCAAATCATTTTCAGGAAGGCTAAGTTGGAGGATCATCGGCATCGTGTCGGTCATTTCCATCTTGGCGCAGGTGGGGGTGTTTTTTGCATATAGGTCATTGCAAGGTTCTCCAGTGCTGCGTGTTGTCTTGGTGGCCATTGGCTTGTCCAGCCTTGCCGCCATTTTCTTTGCCTGTCGGGCAGTCATCAATTACATGACGCGCCCAGTCTCGGAGCTCTCCAAGGCTGTGCTCAAGATGGCCAAGGGTGATCTGAAGGCGAAATTGCCTGAAATCAAGAGCGAGGACGAGATGCAGCGGCTGCACGACAGCTTCCAAACCATGCAAAACTCACTCACCGATTATATTGAGGAGCTGAAGGTCACTACCGCCGCCAACGAGCGTATCCAGTCGGACCTTGACTTGGCCCGAAATATCCAGAGAGGGATGCTGCTTAATAAGTTCCCGCCGTTTCTGTATGCGTTGCTTAACCCAGCCAAAAGGGTGGGTGGCGACCTGTATGACTATACTTTAAAGGGTGACCAACTCTATTTTGCCATTGGCGATGTGTCGGGCAAGGGTGTGGCAGCCTCGTTGGTGATGGCCATTACAAGAGTGATGCTGCGTTTCGTGGTGGGGATGGGTCTGCCTTTGGACGAGACCTTGCGACATCTCAATGACAGTTTCAGCGAATCCAACGAGATGGGAATGTTTGTGACGCTGTTTGTTGCCCGCCTCGACCTTAAGACAGGTCACATGGACTATTGTAATGCAGGGCATAACCCCATCTTGATTATCCCTCCCGATGGCGAGCCATATTATCTCCATAGCAAGCCCAATATTGCGTTGGGTGTGTTTGAAAAATTCGTGTTCGAGGCCGAGCAAACCGACCTGAAACAAGGCACGCGCATCATCGCCTACACTGATGGTGTGACCGAGGCCGAAAAAGCCGACCAGAGCCAATATGGCGAGGAACGCCTGATGGAATGGGCGAAGGGTCTGGTAGATAAGTTTCCTGAAACGTCTCCCCAAGAAAAGAATATCGTAGAGAGTCTGCACAATTCAGTGAAAGCCTTTACAGAAGGCAATCCACAGAATGACGACATAACCATTGTTAGTTTAAAGATAGAAGCTCAGAGTTAAAAATTGTAGTGCTGTCACATCGTGGCAGCCGCAGCTAAAAATAGAAAGCATAAAATGACAAAAAAACGATTTAACCCGATAAGAGACCGAAGCAGCGAAATCGTCGCCTTTCTTATGTCCTCGTCTGACATGCCCAAGGATGCTGACCTGCGCTTCAAGATAGAGCTGTCTATTGAGGAAGCCGTCGAGAACGTGGTGCAATACGCTTACGAAGGTGGCATCGGCTGGCTTGAGGTGGGGACTAGCTTGGATGATAAGTCTTTGATACTCACTATAGAATTACGTGATGCAGGTATGCCTTTCAATCCACTTGAAAAGGACGATCCTGATGTCACTTTGGGAGCCCATGAACGTCCCATTGGTGGTCTCGGCATCTACCTCTGCAAAAGCATGATGGACAGCATTAGCTATCGGTATGAGGATGGAAATAATGTGTTGGTTATGAAGAAAAAGGTTGGGACAGACCTTTATGACTGCCCTGCCGAAGAACAATAATTGGATAATTATCGGAATATGAAAGTCACAATAAACAAACAAAACGAAAAGACCCTCGTGACGCTTGACGGGCGTATCGACAGCACCAACGCCGACGAGTTTCAGCGTGATATCTCCCCGCTGATGGAAGGTGACAACCCCGACATCGACATCGATTGCACGGACATGACCTATACCTCGTCGCAGGGACTCCGTGTGTTTCTCCTGTTGGAGAAAAGCGTCTTGTCGCGCAATGGCAAGATGGTGATGCGCAACATGAACCCTCGCGTGAAGGAGGTCTTCGACATCACCGGTTTTTCCAACATCATCACTATCATTTAAAACTGCGGACCGCCATGATGCTCGACATGCATAGTGAGATGCTTCTCAACGAATATCGGGAGAAACTGCCTGTCTATGAGAAGATGAAGACAGTCGTTCTCGGTCTGTTGCGCACTTACCTAGACGAGAAACACATCATCGTTTCTGGATTGGAAGCCCGGGTCAAGTCGGAGCAAAGCCTTGCAGGAAAGTTGGAACTGAAAGGCTACAAGTACCATGTCTTGGAGGACATTACCGATGTCGTTGGAGCCCGTATCATTACTTTCTACAGCGATGAAGTTGACATCATCTCCGGCCTGGCCGAGAAACTTTTTGATATCGACTGGGACAACTCTGTCGACAAGCGTAAGATGCTGGAAATCGACCGTTTCGGTTATTTGTCGCTTCACTATGTCTGCCGCATCCCTGAGGCTTTGTACAAAGACCCAGAATTTCCACAGCTTAACCAAATCCGCTTCGAGCTGCAGATGCGTAGTACTTTGCAGCATGTATGGGCCAACATGTACCACGACATCGGTTACAAAAGCGATGTGGAAATCCCTGTTGAATACCAACGTAACATGACGCGTCTTGCAGGAATGCTGGAGTTGGCCGACGAGCAGTTCAGCCGTATCCGCAAGGAAATCAACGGCTACCGTCGCACGGTTCAGTCTTTGGTGGCCAACGGCAATTTAGACGAGGTGCCGCTCAATGGCGACACGTTCCGTAGCTTCCTCAAGATGAGGCCTTTCAAGCGTCTTGCGGACAAGATTGCCGCCATCAACCAAGGTGAGGTTTACGAGGACAACCTGATGCCTTATTACAACGTGTTGCTGCACATGAACATGAAGACCATCGGCGATATTGTAAAGATGTACAGCGAACATGCTGAGAGCGCTTATCAATTGGCACTGCTTCAGTTGGCTGGCACGGGATTGGACATTGTGACTTATTCTGTGGCCGTCCAGAATCTCTGTATTGTTGCCATCTTGAAGAAAGGCTATGGCGAGGCAGGTTTGGTACGTCTGTTTGAAGCGCTCTATGGCGAAAACGACTACCATCAGCAACGTGCCAAGCGCATTTATGAACAAGCGCAAAAAATCAATTTAGTTTAGCAGCGGTCCTTGAGCTCGTCGAAAGGCCCGTGTTACGCGAAAAACATAAAGTATTAAACCATATTCATGAACAATCCGTTGGAAACTACACTCTTCGACAAGGCTGTGAAATTTGCCGTCGAGGCCCATCAAGGTACCGAACGCCGTGGCAAAAGCTACCCTTACATTATTCATCCTATGGAAGCGGCCAGTATCGTGGCCACCATCACTAGCGATCAAGAAATGTTGGCCGCCGCCATTTTGCACGACACCGTTGAAGACACTGATGTGACCTTCGAACAGCTTCGTGAGCAGTTTGGCGATAGGGTGGCCGAACTCGTCCATCGTGAAACCGGACCTTTAGACGATAGATTAACCTGGCATGAGAAAAAAGCGACACAAATCAAGCAGTTGGTCAATGCTTCCTATGACAGCAAGGTGGTGGCCCTTGGTGACAAACTCTCCAATATGCGCGGTATCGCATGGGATTATCGCAAGATTGGTGATGAGGTATGGAAACTGTTTCATGCCCCGAACGGCAAAACCGATGTGGAATGGTATTATCGCTCGTTAGGCAAAGCCTTGTCGGAATTGTCGGACACGTTAGCTTACCAGGAATATGTCAGTTTGCTCGAAGTGGTTTTCGGCTAATCAATACATCAGATACTTTGCCCGAATGGCCTTGAAGGCATCAAGGTCTTTCTGCCATGAAGCGCGGATTTCCTCTGCGCTTTTTCCGTTTTCAAAGTCACGCTGCAGTTGTGGGTCGCCCGAGAGTTTGACAAAGAAATTGTTGAAGAACCCTTTGTCTTTCAGTTGCTGATAGGCTTCGATGATCCATTCCAAATGCAGTTGGTTGTCGTTAAGGGCATAATCGTAGGCAAAATCCACAAGGTTTTCACCACGGCAGCGTTGGCCTTCCAGTAAGGGTTTGGAGGCACCGCTGGTGCTTTTTGGTGTGAAGGTATAGCTGCCCCTCATGTCGGGATGACCATAGATTAGGAAAGGTGTCTCCGTGCCGCGTCCTACACTGACGATGGTGCCCTCAAAAAAGCAAAGGGTAGGATAGAGGTACACCGACTCCCAGTTGGGCAAGTTGGGTGAGGGCTTCACGGGCAGTTCGTAGATGGCGTTGCGGTTGTATTTTTTAATAGGTATCACGGTAAGGTCGCAGGTGATGCCATTCTTCAGCCAGCCTTCGCCGTTCACCATTTTGGCATATTCACCTATTGTCATGCCGTAGACAACCGGCACTTGGTGCATTCCGACAAAGGATTTGTTTTCGGGTTTCAAAACAGGTCCGTCCACATAAAAGCCATTCGGGTTCGGGCGGTCAAGAACAATGACGGGAAGATTGTTTTCGGCAGCGGCTTCCATCACATAAGTCATTGTGGAAATATAGGTATAGAAGCGCACGCCAACGTCTTGCAAATCAAATAGAATGATGTCGATGCCTTGCAGCATTTCGGGTGTAGGCTTTTTGTTCTTGCCGTAAAGCGAAACGATGGGTAAATTGGTCTTTTCATCTTTGCTCCCGCATCGGCATTGCCTCGGAAACCATGCTCGGGCGTGAAGATTTTTCGCACATCAATGCCCAAGGAAAGTAGTGTGTCCACCAGATGGGTCTCGCCGACGATGCTGGTCTGGTTGCTCACCACACCCACGCGTTGGCCTTCGAGAAGTGGCAGATAGTCCTCAAGTTGCAGGGCTGCACTGACATAATGGTCTTTGTCGATGAAAGCGAGGGATGTGTCTTCGTAGATGAACGTCTCAGTATTTCCACTGTCCACTTTTTTATCTTGGGCATGACATTGGGGAAGCAGAGCACAAAAGAGCAGGGCGATAGCAAAGATTTGTCGTTTCATTTCGGTTTTATTTTTACTTTTGCAAAATTATTGAAAAACCTACAAATGTCGGGCCCAAAATTCATAGCAGACCGAATTTTTTCGCTTTCGAAGGAAAATCTTTCCTCGACGGTGATGCGACTGGCCGTCACAAGCGTGGCTTTGGCCATCATCGTGATGCTTATCGCTTGGGCGGTGGTTGTGGGTTTTAAGAACCAAATCCGAGATAAAGTCATCGGCTTTGTGGCACCGATCCATGTGCAGTCGCTGGACAAGAATGAGTCGGTGGAGGAAACACCATTTGTCTTGGACTCGTTGTTAATCAGTCGGTTGAATTCCATTGATGGCGTTGCGCATTATCAGATGGTGGCCAACAAGGCGGGTATGATTAAGACGGAAGACGAGATTCAAGGCGTGGTGCTGAAGGGTGTAGACGAAAACTACGACTGGACCTATTTCAGCACATGCATCATTGAGGGCCAAAAGCCCAAATATACTGCCGAGGAACGCTCCACCGAGGTGCTGGTCTCCAAAGTGATTGCCAACAAGATGCTGCTCAATGTGGGCGACGATGTCCGTGTTTGGTTCATCGACAAGGACAATCAGGCGCGAGGACGAAAATTCACGGTGTCGGGCATTTTTGAGACGGGACTCTATGAGTTTGACGAGCGTTTTGTCTTTGCTGACCTCAACCAAATCCGCAAGTTAAACGGTTGGGAAGACAACGAAGCGGGACTGATAGAGATTGCTTTGGACGACAATGCCGATATCGCAAAGGTCAATGAAAAACTGTATTATGCCTTGCCCACCAATTTGGCTTCCTATACCGCTCGTGAAAGCAATCCTCAAATTTTCGACTGGCTCGATTTGCTGGACACCAACGTTTGGCTTATCATGGCTTTGATGCTGCTTGTGGCAGGCATCACGGTCATCAGTATGTTGCTGATTATCATCATTGAACGTACCTCTACCATAGGACTGTTGAAGGCTATGGGGGCCAGCAACAAATTCGTTCGCGAGGTGTTTCTGCACCGTTCGCTTCGCATCCTCCTCGTCGGCATGTTGATTGGCAATATCATCGGATTGGGCTTCTGTTTCTTGCAGAAATATACCGGATTCATCAAACTGGATGCTGCAACGTACTACTTGTCCGCCGTGCCCATCGAGTTGCACTTTAGCACTGTTGTTTTCATCAACTTGGGCACCTTCCTGCTTTGGGTTTTGATGCTGCTCATCCCGACTTCGGTCATCAACCGCATCAGCCCCACCAAGTCGATTCGTTTCGAATGAGGAAAATTTCTCGAATTTTGACCGCCGTTCCAATAAATTGCCTATTTTAGCGGCCGAATCAACAGAATTATGATGAAAGACTTTACCATTCAACCGCTGAAAGGCTACGGCGAAATACCTTTCGGAATGACCCTTGACGATACGGTCAAATTGCTGAATATGCCCGACTTCTACGAAGAGTTGAGCGACATGGAAGAGACGGGCAACCGCTCTATCTTTTATGAATATCAAGAGATTCAGACAAATATCTATTTCGAGGGTATCACCAAGTCGGTGGTGGCTTGCTTCGAGACCGAGAATAAAGCGGCTACGCTATATGGAAAGAAAGTGTTTGAATTAGAAAAGGGAGAGGTCATCAATCTGATGAAGGCTAACGGTTTCAAGGAGCTGGAAGAGGAAAACGAGGACGACGAGCTGCGTGTCTCGTTTGAAGATGCTTTGATTGACTTTTTCTTTGAAGATGAGACGTTGACAGCTGTGAGTTGGGGCGTGTTGGTTGACGAACAAGGGGATATTATTTGAATTATCTCACGCAGAACGCGCAGAACTATATGAAGCGCAAAGCGACTCTAAATATGCATCCGGTAGGTTCTGCGTTTTCTGCGAATTCTGCGTGAAAAAGTACATTATGAGAATCCAACAGAAATACGACGCTTTTGTAGCCTATTTTGAGGAGCACATGCCTATCGCTGAGTCGGAGTTGCATTACAAAGACCCGTATCAGTTGTTGGTGGCGGTGATCCTCTCGGCGCAGTGTACCGACAAGCGTGTGAACATGACCACGCCTGCCTTGTTTCAGCGTTTCCCGACGGCACAAGACATGGCTGCTTCTTCGGCGGATGAGATTTACACCTATATAAAAAGCATCTCTTATCCGAACAACAAAGCTAAAAACCTGTTGGGCATGGCTCAGACCTTGGTTCAAGACTTCAACGGCATCGTCCCCGACAATATGGAGGACTTGCAGAAGTTGCCAGGTGTGGGTCGCAAGACCGCCAATGTGATGATGGCCGTGGCTTTCGACCAACCTGCTATGCCGGTGGATACGCACGTTTTCCGGGTTTCCAACCGCATCGGCCTCACCAAAAACTCGAAGAATGTGCTGGAAACCGAAAAGACCTTGGTGGCGCATCTGCCCCAAGAGGTGATTTCGAAGGCACATCACTGGCTCATCCTGCATGGGCGTTATGTTTGCCTGGCCCGCAAGCCGAAATGTGACGAATGCGGGATAACAACCATTTGTGATTATTACCAAAAGAAACTGAAATAACAACAATAAACATGAAAGACAAATCAGAGAAAAGAGGAACCGGAAAGAAACTCCTCACCACATTAAGCATCATTATCGTGTTGGCTGCGGCCGCCTTTGTCTTCTTCAAGTTTTTCTATGTCTTTGGCACGGGCGTGAAGGCAGGGGAGCTCAACTTGTTCGTTTACAAAGGCTATGTGTTCAAGACCTACGAAGGCAGACTCATCCAAGCGGGCTACAACTCCAAGAACAGCAATAATACCATCCAGTCGAACGAGTTCAACTTCTCGGTGAAGAACGAGAATGTAGCGAAACAGTTGGAACGTTGCACCGGTAAGATGGTAGAGCTGCACTATAAAGAATATCTCGGAACCCTGCCGTGGCGCGGCATGACCAAATATGTGGTCGACAGTGTCTATTCGGTCAGCACGCCGAATGAGCCAGTAGAGGTGCCGGTAACAGTTCCGACGGAGGTGCTATAAAACCTTTAATTGCTCCTCGAAACCTCCAGCTTTCCGATTTCCACCTCGTTGTTCTCGGAGATAATCTCAATCCAGGTGTTGTCTTCGCTGAACCACTTGTATTGTGAGCCGATGCGGAAGATGAAGGTCTTCTCTTCTTCGACGGCTGCGATGGGCAGCACGAAGCCACCGTTTTTGCCGCCTGCACCACCAAAGGAGACAATCATCGGGAAGGTCTTTTCGGGATGCGGGTTGCGCACCTTGATGATGATGTAGTTG
>DAIOUZ010000072.1:10714-11476 GCA_036759285.1 Candidatus Limiplasma sp.
GTCAATCTTGTTAAATTCGAAGCGTTTGGCCTCGCCAGCAGCCAACAGCAAAGGCTCGCTGTTCAATTCATACAACTTGTTCTGCTCGATGATTTCGCTGATGCGAGCAATCATCTCGGTGGGGTAGGTCTCTAAGCCCAGCTCCTCGGCCTTGGTGTAGGCCTCGATGGCCTTGTCGAAGGTGTTGGTCTTGAAGTTGGCATCACCTTCTTTGACGAATTTTTCGTATTGGCTACGCAAGGCAGCAATGCGGTCGTTTTCGGCCTTTTGTGCGACAGCCAGCTGTGCAGCGGCTGTTGGGTCTTCTGGTTTGTAAGCCAAAGCTGATTGGTAATGCGTAACGGCCTCGGCAAACTTCTCTGCGCTCATGGCACTATTGCCGGCACTCATTGCGTTGTTGAAATTGGCCTCCAATTCAGCCGCCATCTGTGCGAAGATACCGTCGATTTCCTGAATCTTGGCGGTGGCAGTCGCATTGCCTGCATCAAAAGCCACAACCTCTTGGTATTTCACCTTGGCATTAGCATAGTCTTGTTGGTTGAACAAGGCATCAGCGGCATCCAGCATGCTCTTGATGGTGGCTTGACGTTCGGCCTCGGCAGCAGCGAGAGCAGCCTGACGGGCAGCTTCCTCTTCGGCGGCGATGCGAGCAGCCTCGGCCTCGGCGGCCAAACGGGCGGCTTCCTCTTCGGCAGCGATGCGTGCGGCCTCTTCAGCAGCCAGACGAGCGGCTTCTTGCTCGGCAGCAATCCTTGCGGCCTC
>DAIOUZ010000072.1:11486-13693 GCA_036759285.1 Candidatus Limiplasma sp.
GCGCTTTTTGGCGGCCTCTTCTCTCTGGGCCGCTCTTGCAGCTTCTGCCTCGGCAGCCAACCTTGCGGCCTCAGCCTCGGCAGCCAGACGTGCAGCTTCCTGTTCGGCAGCAATGCGTGCGGCTTCTTCAGCATCCTGTTCGGCGATGAGCGGGTCGAGGCGGGCAATCATGTCGGTGGCATAGGCGTCGCCTTTCACCACGGCAAGCGCGCTTTGGTATTGGACTTTGGCTTCCTTGTAGGCTTTGTTTTCGTAGAGTTGGTCGGCCACGGCGATGATGCCGTTATATTGGTCGGCAATGCCTTTGGCGGTCTGGTATTCGTTGCGTTTGGCATTGGCTTCCATGTCGTTGGGGAAGAGCTCCAGGGCTTGGTCAAGCTTGCCGATGGCGGCCTCGTAGTTTTTGCGCAGCCCGAACTGACGGGCTTCCTCCATGAGGTTGTCGAATCGGGTGACCTTCTCGTTATAGAGTTGTTTCTTTTGTTTGGCTTCGGTCAGCTTTTCCTTGGGCAGTTTGTCGTTGGGGAAGATCTCAATAGCCGTTTCAAACTGCATGATGGCGGCATCGAAGTTGTCCTCGGCGAGCAGGGCCTCGCCCTGACTCATGGCGGTGTCGAAGGCATCTTGTTTGTCTTGGCGTTCTTTCAGGATGGCACGCACCTCAGCAGCTTGACTGCCTACATATTTGTCCTCGGGGAAGACCTTCAAAGCCGCTTCGTATTCTGCCAACGCTTCCTCATATCTCTGTTGGTTGTAGAACTGGTCGCCAGTGTCCAAGTGAGCATAAAAAATCTCCTGACGCGCACCGTCTTCTTGTATCTTTTTGACGGTTTCGTCCAGTTTCTTCTTAGCCGTTGGGTCATTGGCTTTCTGCTTCAGCGCCATCTCGTAATACGTCTTGGCACTGATGTAGTCCTTGGCTGAATACTTGTCGTTGCCTTTCTTCATCAACGACTCGTAGGATTCGGAATTCTGGGCTTGAACGAGGTTTGCACTCAATAGAAGCGAAGCACCGAACAACAGGGTAAATATGAGCTTTTTGTACATCATTCTGACTTTAATCTCTTCTTAACGGACTTTTTCAACTAATATTGTGATGCTCTTGAATCTTAAATCTTTAAATTTTAAATCTTAAATTTTAAATCCTACCGTCTTTGATGGTGATGGTGCGGTCCGACATTTTGGCCAATTCCGGGTTGTGCGTGACGATGACGAAGGTCTGGTCCATCTCGTCGCGGAGGCGGAAGAAAAGCTTGTGCAGTTCTTGAGCCGACTTGGAGTCGAGGTTGCCCGAAGGCTCGTCGGCGAGCACTACGGCGGGTTGGTTGATGAGGGCGCGGGCCACGGCCACACGTTGTTGTTCACCGCCCGACAGCTGCGAAGGCTTATGGTCTTTCCTGTCGGTAAGATTCAGGTAATCAAGCAGTTTTTCGGCTCTCTCGGTGGCTTCTTTCTTTCCCATGCCACCGATGAAGGCAGGGATGCAGATGTTTTCGATGGCGGTAAACTCGGGCAATAGATGATGGAACTGGAACACAAAGCCGATTTTCTGGTTGCGGAAGGCAGCCAATTCCGTGTCGTTCAGTTTGTTGACTTCGGTGCCATCGATAAGCAGTTGTCCGCGGTCGGCCTTGTCGAGGGTGCCGATGATATGGAGTAGGGTAGACTTGCCCGCGCCTGAAGCACCGACGATGCTCACGATCTCGCGTTTGGCGATATGGAGGTCGATGCCTTTGAGGACTTCGAGCGAGCCGTATGACTTGTGTATTCCTGTGGCTTGAATCATACCTTTAAATTTGGCTGCAAAAATAGGCAAAATGTTGCAAAGTGTGTGAGAAACAAAACAAAAAGGACTTTCGTTCGTTCGGATTTGCCATCCGAACGCATTGAATATTTGCATTTGTAATGCGGAACGAGTGTTTTGTCTTTCATAATATCGGATTATAAATCCTTAATATTCTTAAGTTGCTGGATTGCAAATCCACCCAAACAAGGTGTGTTTTATCATCGACATGAAGGTCGACACATAACTGACATTAGTGTTTCACTGATTTTTTGTATTTTTGCGCCTATAATTTAAAAGCCATTTATTGCTATGTTGTATAGGCTCGGCAATAAAAAATAGGATAACCAATAACAATAATGATAATACAGAATATGGGATTATTGAAAAGGCTATTTGGAAATAATGAAGAGCCCAAGATGAA
>DAIOUZ010000072.1:13715-14152 GCA_036759285.1 Candidatus Limiplasma sp.
CTTTTAAGGAAGGATCTGCCGCGTAAAAGGAGGAAAAGATTTGATCATACAATCTGAAATACCTGCCAGTTGTGGTATAGGTAATTTGGTGTTTGAAAAGAAGTATAGGGAAGCTGTGGAATTAGGCTTAAAACTTCTTGAAGATACCCCCAACGATCCTGGAGTGCTTATAAACTTAATGGATGCATATTTTAAAGGGAAAGAGACAGTCGCTTTAGACTATATAGCTAAATCCACTTATTATGCTAAACAGGCTATATTAAATGGCCATAATACCGGTTATGCAGAGCAGAGATTAGCTATTAATTTAGAAAAAGCAAAGATGTTCCATCAGAGTTTGCAACTGTATTCTCTTATTCTTGAAACAGAAGGGTTTCATTTTAGTAGTCATGGGTGTGGAAACAGTATAGATTGGAACCATAGGAAAGAATCCATAT
>DAIOUZ010000073.1:0-8072 GCA_036759285.1 Candidatus Limiplasma sp.
CACTACGGGAAAGCCTTCGATGCCGTCAGTGTTCCAAACATTCAGGAAATACAGTGAACGTTTGAGCCTTTCTTGTGTTTCTGGTTTCAAGCCACGAGCGATGTCCTCCCAACCTGCTAGGCGGATGCCTCGCGCTTCGGCAAGGTCGAGCATGTTGTTGGTAAAGATTTCCTTCATCTCATGGCGGTCGCGACCAGCCCATGCGCCGTCGGGTACTTCGTCGCCGCCGATGTGGATGGCGGGCAATGGTACACCCGCTTCTTTGTGCAGACGAATGACCTCGTCGAAGACCTTCCCATAAAACTTGTAAACGCTCGATAAGTCGACGTTCAACACATTGTCCGTGAAGTCCTGCGCTGACCAATAATGTGATGTGTCCGCTGGATTTTGTAGACGGAAACTACTATCACCCGTGCGTCGCTCGTAGGCTTGCATGGCTTTGATGGAAGCCCGAGAGTGTCCTGGCGTGTCAAATTCGGGAATCACTGCGATGCGGCGTTCCCAAGCATAACGGAGGATGTGTTTGTATTCTTCTTCCGTATAATAAGTCACATTCCCGATGCGACCGTTGGCAGTGGGCTTTAGCGCAGCGGTCTCCTGTAGGTTCCAGTCGGGAAGGGCATGATGCGCGCCATATTCAGTGAGTTCAGGGAAATCCTTGATTTCCAAACACCATGACTCGTCGTCTGCGATATGGAAATGCAGGGCGTTGAGTTTCCACGAAGCCATGAGGTCGAGAATTTGAAGCACCTCGTCCACGGTTCGGAAGTCGCGCACCACATCGAGCATGAAACCTCGGTAAGCGTAATCCGGCCAGTCCTCGATGGTCATGGGCTGCATGGGACGCGGCAGTTTGGCGAGGGTGGTCTGGGCATAGAAAGCCCCGTCTTCGTCATCTGCTTCTATTTTTGGATCTCCGTCATTGCTGATGGTGATGCGATACCATCCAGCAGGATGATTTTCAGATTCTTCTATAGGTTCAGTTCCATACTTCACCCGTTTGACTTGTGGGATGATGTCGCCAGGCTGGACTTCATCATTGCCGACAAAAGCTTTTTCGGAAGTTTCTTTTTCTGGCAGTTCCAAATAATGGTAGGTCACCTCCAAAGGAAGGTCGGGCTTCCCTTTTTGCTGGAGGATAAAGGCTTCAGGCACCCACGAACGCCTTGGCAAAGGTCGACCGAAATACTTCAGCGTAACAGTGCCGCTTGTCGGGATGTCGATGTACCACGAGGTTCCCTGATAATGGTTCATTTTCGGTCCTTCCACGATGGTCTTGCCGTCAAAGAGTTCCTGAAACCATACCCGCGACCCTTTGGGCATGTTGTTGAGTACCAAAGTATGCAAGGCTTGTCCGTCGGCTTGCTTGGCGCCTTCGGTCCATTCCACTGTAGGCACACGATGACAAGCTGTTGTCAACAGAAGAATGAGTAGGAAGAATGTCGTGTTGCGCATGGCGTTATGTTTTTTGCCGCATAGATGACGGAGGACACCTGAATGGCGTCCTCCGTTTTTGCACGATTACATCTGTTTCAGTTGCTCCACAAATTCATCGATGCGGTGCATCTCCGCGGGGATGTCGATTTCTTGTGGGCAGTGCTCAGTGCATTGGTTGCAGCCTATGCAATGGCTGGCTTGCCGCAATCCAGGAATATTGCGGTCGTAGCCGATAAGGAAACGTTTCCTTGCTTCCCAATAGGCTTTTGCCTCGCGGTTGCCGGTGGGCATATTGCCATGGATAATGCTCTCGTTGTAGTAGCCAAACACGGCAGGAATGTTCAAACCGTAAGGGCAGGGCATACAGTAGTTGCAGGCTGTGCACGGCACGGTTTTCAGTTTGATGAACAGTTCGGCCACCTGCATCAAAAACTCGTCTTCTTCGGGCGTGATGGGTCGCAAGGGTGAATAGGTCTCCACGTTTTGCACCAGGTGTTCCATGTATGTCATGCCGCTCAGCACGGTGAGGATGCCTTCAGGCGTTCCGGCAAAACGGAAGGCCCAGCGGGCGACGGGTGTCTCGGGCTCGCGTTCCTTCATCTGCTTCACGATGTGGTCGGGTTGCTTGGCAAGACCACCTCCAAGCAATGGTTCCATAATCACTGCGGGGATGCCACGACGGTGCAGCTCCTCGTAAAGGTACGACGAGTTGACGCCTTCGCCTTCTATCTCGCCAAAGTTCCAGTCCACATAGTTCAATTGGATTTGCACGAAGTCCCAATGATAGCGGCCTTCGTCGTGCCATTGCATCATGGTGTCGAACAGCTTCGGGTCGCCGTGGAACGAAAATCCGAGGTTGCGGATGCGACCGGCCTTTTTCTGTTCCACGAGCCAGTCGAGGATGCCGTTGTCCATGAAACGCGCGTTGAACATCTCTATGCTGGTCAGGTCTTTGTTCGAGCCACCGATGCTATGCATGAGCAGGTAATCGATGTAGTCAGTCTGTAGCTGTTTGAGCGAGTTCTCGAACATGGCTTGTGAGGCCTCGAGGGTCCAAGTGGTGGGCGAGAAGTTGGAGAGTTTGGTGGCGAGGTAATAGCTGTTGCGCGGGTGGCGCGATAGGGCGATGCCTGTGGCGGTCTCGGAATAGCCTCTGGTATAGACCGGGGCGGTGTCGAAATAGTTGACACCATGTTCCAGGGCGTAGTCCACTTCTTGGTTAACCATCTCCTGGTCGACGCGGGCGCTGGGGTCTTTTCTCATGTCGGCCCCGTTTTCGATGGGCAGGCGCATCATGCCGTAGCCCAAAAGCGAGACGCGGTCGCCTGTGTTGGGGTTGGTGCGATAAGTCATCTCACCTTGTCCGTCAACGACATTTTTGGCGATGATGGGTGATTCGTCGTCGTTGTTTTTGCAGGCGGAAAGCACAACCGAGGTTGCCACGGCCGCCCCGCCTATATGTTTTAGGAATTCTCTTCTATCCATGGTTGTATATGTTTTGTTTGTTTTGTAGGGCTGTCATACCATGGCAGCCGTTATTTCGTTTCTGCGGCTGCCACAATGTGACAGCCCTATACCCAATTATCCATTATGATGCATTTCATTCCCTTCCACATAAATCGCGCTAAACGGTCGGGCAGGACAGAGGTTCTCGCAGGCACCGCAGCCAATGCATTTGTTTTCGTCCACAGCAGGCACTTGCACCTTGCCGTCCGGGCCTTCGTAGTCTATCATCTGAATGGCTCCCGTCGGGCAGTGACGGGCACAGTTGCCACACGATACACCATCGGTCAATACTACACAGTTTTCCTTGATCCACACGGCATGTCCGACATGGATGTCGGTCTTTGCCTCGCGTGTGATGGGCTTGATGGCACCAGTAGGGCAGACCTCGCTGCAACGTGTGCATTCGGGGCGGCAATAGCCGCGCTCAAACGACATGACGGGTTGCATGAAGTGCTGGAAATCTGTGGAGGGGCGCAAAACATTGTTCGGGCAACTTGACACGCAGAGCTGGCAGGCCGTACAATGTTTTTGCATGTGGCGCGCTGAGATAGAGCCAGGAGGTGTGATAGGCGTTTGGCGTTTCGGGGCTTTCTTGTCCTCGATGACGGCCAAGCCGCCATCCACCTTCATCTCGGTTTGGGCCAAAGCTGCCGTGGTACCGGCTACTGCTGCGCCTACAAGGAAGGCGCGACGCTCGGTATCGACAGGCTTTGGTGCGGCTTCAGGTCTCTTGGCGGTATAATGCAGTGCGTCGAATTTGCACTTGTCGAGGCAGTCGCCGCAGACCACGCAACGCGAATAATCAACCTTGCCGTTTTTGAAGTCGATGGCTTGAGCCTTGCAGTTCTTCTCACACATGCCACAGTTCTTGCATTTATCCTTGTCGAAGCGGACGCGAAGCAGGGAGAAACGCGAGAAGAAGCTGAGGAAAGTACCCACAGGACAAATCGTGTTGCAATATAGGCGGCCTTTGCGCCAAGCGACGAAGCCTAGAATTAATAGGGTAAGGATAGCCACCACAAAAGTTGTCACACTGCGGGTCCAGATTTGGACTTCAGTGAAGTTGTAGCGGTCGTTGGCGGCATCCATGCTGGCAAGCCAGTTGTTCAGCATATCGTACAGCGGCTTGAACAGGCTGTTGACGATGCGGCCGTAGGCGCTGTAGGGCGCAAACAAGGTCGTCAGCGGCGCAAAACCGATGATCATCGCAATCACGAACACACCAAAGAAGCCATAACGCAGCCATTTATTTTCTTTGGCATAGTTGAAACGGTTTTTCTTCACTTTACCACCAATCCACGAGAAGAAATCTTGCATGATGCCTAAGGGGCAAACCACGCTGCAATAGATTCTTCCGAAAAATAGGGTGACGAGGATGATGGCAGCCACCACAACTGCGTTGAAGGCAAGGAAGGCAGGCAAAAACTGGATTTTGGCCACCCAGCCCGCCCAGAGATGCACTCGGAAGCCAATGCCGAGCAAGAGCAGGGTCACTAAAGTCATTGTGACCACTTGAAGACAGATTCTGATTTTACGTAACATAGTGTATGGAGTTGATTATTAATATATTAGATTCGTTATTGTATCTCGGCCCTTCGACGGGCTCAGGGACCTTAGGTCGTTGAGCTTGTCGAAACGCCGGCTTGTCGTTTTGTAGTTCTACTGACGATATGGATACTCACCTCGTACAGCAGATATATGGGAACGGTAACTAATGTCAAGGTTACAGCATCGCCCGTAGGGGTGATGACGGCCGCCACGATGGCAATGCCCACGATGGCGTGACGACGGTATTTCTTGAGTGTTTCGGCTTGCAACAGTCCTGCCTTGGCTAAGAGATAGTTGACGATGGGAATCTCGAAAAGGATTCCCCTCAGCAGGTTGGAGATGTAGGAGGACAGTGAGATTTGGTTGTGCACCTCAGTGTAAACCTGATAGTTGTTGAGGAAACGGAAGGCGAAAGGGAAGATGATGAAGTAGTTCATCAGCACACCGAGGGCGAACAATATCGTACCCCAGATGATGATAGGTGCGGCATGGCGTTTCTCCTTGTCGTAGAGCGCAGGCGCGACGAAACCATAGAATTGCACGATGAGGTAAGGCGAAACCACTACGAGTCCCGCCCAAAGCGCCACTTTGATGTGCGTCATGAACTGCGCCGCCAACTCCGTGTTGATGAACGAAGCCTGAAAGCTGCCGGGACAGAGCGACTGCCAACCCATGTGGGCACACAGCCAAGCCAAACCTCGGTACGAGACGAAACTGTCCGTGGAAGGGGCAAAAAGCAGGCGAAACAAAATGTCCTTGAAACAAAATGCCGTCACCGCCCCGATGGCCCAGGCAATCAAGCAGCGGAACAGCACTTTCCGAAGCACCTCCAAGTGGTCCCAGAAACTGCTGACCTCCTGCTCCCTCATTCCTTCTTTTCCTTGTCTTCCTTGATTTCAGGCTCGTCGACCCCGTTCATGCCGTCCTTGAAGCTTTTCACGCCTTTGCCGAGGCCTTTCATCAGCTCTGGAATCTTGCGGCCGCCAAAGAGCAGCAGGACAAGAATCAAGATGATGATGATTTCGGTTGTTCCAATAGTAAGTAAATGCATGATATTGAAAGTTTTCGTTAAAGATTTTGCAAAGATAGGAAAAAAAACCTTTGTTTTAGGGTTTCGGATTATGTTTCGAAAAAATGTGTATTTTTGCAGAAGATTAAGGATAATGTGTAAGATAAAAGAAACGAATGTGGGAATAAAGAGCCTCGATTTCAGTGAGCATCGTGGTAAATTGTGCGCCATTCTTACGGATGGTCGTGTGATTATCGTGCCCATTGGGTTTTTCCCCGACATCAAGAAACTTTCACTGAAGGAACGTGAGGATTGGATGATCCTTGATGACCAGTTCTTCACTTTCCACAACCTTAGCCGAGTCTATGCGATTACGGATTTGATGAAGCTGTAAAACAAAAAGATAGAAAATAAAAGTATTGAGAAATAAGTAATTAGAGAAGAATAGAATAAGATATATAAACCATAAGCATTAGCTATTATTCGCGTTCAAAACAAAAGCGTCGGAAACTCTTGGTTTGAAACCATCGGATAAAAGCAAATTCACGGAAGCATCGTTCCGTTGCCTCATATAAAGTTAATGCTCACACTGATTAGGTGTGGGCGATTTCTAATGAGGCAACGGGGTTCACCGACGCTCCTCGTGAATGCGATAGAAAGGCCTGCACCTTTCTTTTGTCCGAAAAGTGATTGATAGCATTGCAAAAACTATCAATCACGATGGCCAACAAAAACCTAAATCAGGCAAAAAACGCAAAAAAGGATGAGTTCTACACCCAACTTGGTGACATTGAGAACGAGTTGAAGCATTACAAGGCGCATTTCCAAGGCAAAACGGTGCTTTGTAATTGTGACGACCCTCGCGTGAGCAATTTTTTCCATTATTTCAGTTACAATTTCGAGCAACTTGGACTGAAAAAGTTGATCACAACTTGTTATAAAAACCAAAACCGTGACTTGTTTAGCCAAAACGACTCGGAACAAGCTATTTGGTTGGAGTATTTTGGTGACCGTAACGGTAATCGAGTGCCTGACCCCGAAGAAATCGGTATCCATTATTTCAAAGGTGACGGAGATTTCCGTTCCCAAGAGTGTATCGAATTATTGAAAGAAGCCGATATTGTAGTGACCAATCCACCGTTTTCGCTGTTTCGGGAATACGTGGCGCAATTGATGAAGTATGAGAAGAAGTTTGTGATAGTGGGACATCAGAACGCAATACATTATAAAGAAATATTTCCCCTAATAAAGGAAAATAAATTGTGGTTAGGTTATGGCTTTAAAGGAGGAGCTGGTCATTTTTTCAGTAAATATGAAGATGTTGCAACTGCAGGAGACCATAGGGAAGGTATGATTCGAGTCTCGGGAGTGAATTGGTTTACAAATTTGGAGATTCCTAAACGTCACGAAGATATGATTCTGTATAAAACATATAATCCAGAAGAGTATCCAAAATATGATAATTTTGAAGCGATAGAATGCTGTCCGACAGCAATTGTTCCAATGGATTATGATGGTTTGATGGGTGTGCCTGTGACATTCTTGGACAAGTATAATCCAGATCAATTTGAGATAGTCGGGATATTGAATCATGGATGTGATAGCGAATACGATTTGGCAAAACCAATATTGAATGGAAAGGAAAAGTTTTCACGTATCCTCATCCGTCGTAAACAGAAGTCGACGGAATATGCTTCAATAGAACCGTCCGTCTCAATGGCAGCGGAGAGCTCAGCCCCGTAGGGGCGACAGGACATTAAGCAGGTGACGCTAGTCCCTGCGATTAAGACGTGAGTCCCTCACGACACAAACAACACAAGAATATGAATATAGAACTACACAAAATCACCGTCCGCGAGCTGACACAAGGCTATGTGGACAACAACGAAAACGGCGTGCGCGCCTATGGCGGCCGCCTCGACGTGCGTCCACCCTACCAACGCGAGTTCGTCTACAAGGAGAAACAACGCGATGCTGTCATCGACACGCTCACCCAAGGCTTCCCGCTCAATGTGATGTATTGGGCTGTGCGCAATGTCGCTGACTGCGTCTCGCAGTCAGGGCAATCCGTCTGCGGGGACGCAGACGGCGACAATGGCAATTTCGTTTGCGGGGACGCAAATGGCGACAATGAGGCACGATTTGAAATCATCGATGGCCAGCAGCGCACCATCAGCATCTGCCAATACGTCAACGGCGACTTCGCCTTCAACTTCCGCTATTTCCATAACCTCCAGCCCGACGAGCAGGAACAAATCCTCAACTACGAGTTGCAAATCTACATCTGCAGCGGCACCGACAGCGAGAAACTGAAATGGTTCCGCACCATCAACATTGCAGGCGAGGCACTCACCGACCAAGAGCTGCGCAACGCGGTGTATGCTGGCTCGTGGGTGAGCGATGCCAAACGCTATTTCAGCAAGAACGGTGCACCTGCTGCCAAAATCGGCAGCGATTACCTCAATGGCTCCGCCATCCGCCAAGATTACCTCGAAACGGCCATTGCTTGGATTTCAGACGACAACATCGAGGTCTACATGTCAAACCACCAGCACGACGCCAGTGCCGCACC
>DAIOUZ010000073.1:8082-11576 GCA_036759285.1 Candidatus Limiplasma sp.
GCAATTCTTCCAGTCAGTCATCACTTGGATTGAGACCTCGTTCCGCCCAACGAAGGAACGTAAGAAGATTATGAAAGGCGTGGAGTGGGGGATGCTCTACAAGCAATACAAGGACGAGGTGTTTGACTACAAAGCCATTGACGAAGAAGTGAAACGTCTCATCCTCGACGACGACGTAACCAAAAAGACGGGCATTTATCCTTACATCCTTACACGCAAAGAAAAATACTTGTCCATCCGCGCCTTCACCGATGCACAGAAGTTGTCGGCTTACGAGAGCCAGATGGGCTTTTGTGCCGACTGTGGCCAGCATTTCGAATTATCGCAGATGGAAGCCGACCATATCACACCGTGGCACTTGGGTGGCAAAACGACAACCGAAAATTGCCAGATGCTCTGTCGTGACTGCAACCGGCGCAAAAGCGGTAAGTAGTTATGTAAAACATAAATTATCAGGAATTTGATACGAATTTTCCAAAAATTTATTTCTGGCAATTCGTGTTCAATTCATGGTAATTCGTGTTGAACAAAAGACAATTTTTCATTTTTTTTCAAATTCGTGCCGTTGAAAAAGAAAAAGTTGTACTTTTGCAGCCTCAGAATTAAACCATTAGTACTAACCATTTAAAAGAAGGAAGTGTTTTAAAATGATTATTGTTCCTGTTAAAGAAGGCGAAAGCATCGACAGAGCTTTGAAGCGCTACAAGAGAAAGTATGAAAAGACCGGCGTCGTGAAGGAATTGCGCGCCCGTCAACAGTTCACCAAGCCCTCAGTCATCAAGCGTGCTCAGATGATGAAGGCCATTTACGTTCAGAAACTCCGTCAGGCTGAAGAGAATATGTAATTCGCCCGCTTAGGAAAATAATTTTTTTAGGCAAACTTCGCTGTGAATTGGTAATTTATTACTAATTTTACAGCGAAGTTTTTTTGTTATGCTCATCGAACAGTTCATATCGTTCATCGAAGCAGAGAAACGATTCTCGACTTTAACGGTTGAAGCCTACAGCCGCGATATGAACCAATTTGCTGATTATATACGGAATACGTACGAAATCGACGACCTTACCAAAGTGGAAACGACGATGGTGAAGTCGTACATCGTCAGATTGAAAGGAGAGGGACTGGTCAACCGTAGCATTAATAGAAAGCTTTCCACGTTTCGCACCTTCTATAAATACTGCCTCCGCGAGAATCTGATGGAAAAATCGCCGATGACGGGTGTCAAGGCCTTGAAGTTGCCCAAGACCTTGGTCAAGTTCGTCACCGAGACAGATATTAATAAGGTGTCGTTTGGCGACGAGACCGATTTCCCGACCTGTCGCGACCAACTGCTCTTTGAATTGCTGTATCAAACCGGGATGCGTCAGGCCGAACTGCGCGGATTGAAGGACGGCGATGTCGACAAAATGGACATGCAGCTGAAAATTCACGGCAAGCGCAATAAAGACCGCATTGTTCCGTTATCAAGAGAGATGATAGCGTTGATAGTACAATACCAAGCGTTGCGCGATGCCACTTTCACGACCAAGGCAGACCGTCTCCTGTTGAACGACAAAGGGAAGGAGACGACCCCCTCTTTTATATATAATAAGGTGCATCACATGCTTGAGGGCGTGACGACTTTGAAGCAGAAAAGTCCCCATGTGTTGCGCCATACCTTCGCCACCCATTTGTTGGACGAAGGCGCCAGCTTGGTAGCCATCCAGAAATTGCTCGGGCACGAAGACCTGGCCACGACCCAGATCTATGCCCACAACACAATAGAACAACTCAAGAGAATTCATAAACAAGCCCACCCGAAAGGGTGACTAAAAGAAAGGAGTTTATTATGAAAGTTTTGATCAATTCAGTTCACTTCAAGGCTGACCAAAAACTTGAAGACTTCATCACGGAGAAAGTGGAAAAGCTTTGTGCCAAGTACAGCGAAGTAATCGGCGCAGAGGTTACTCTGAAACTTCACAACATCGACACCCCTGACAACAAGATTGCCGACATCCGATTGGTGGTTCGTGGCAATGACCTTTTTGCCAGCAAGCAAACCAAGTCATTCGAAGAATCCGTTGACGCTTGTCTCGACGCTCTGAAGAAGCAGCTCGAGAAATACAAGGGTCAAAACGCCAAATAACCCCAGGGCGTACCGAAAAGGTACTTTTTATGTAGGTTTAGCCAGCTCCGACCAGCGGGGCTGGCTTTTCCATCTGATGGGAAAAGCCTACTATAAAGGTTGTTTTGGCTCAAATAGTCCAGGAAGCGAGTTGGAAAAAGCTTAGGATGTAATTTTTTTCGTTTTTCAACGTGATGAAAATCAAGCAAATAAATATATTTCGATAAAAAAATCCGAAAAAAAGCAGAAAAGACATTGTCAGTTCAAGAAAAGTTCGTATTTTTGCACACCTTTTCGCAGAGAAAAGTACGGCTTAATGAAGCATTCGTTCTTTCACATCGTGCCGGTATAACTCAGTTGGTAGAGTAGCTGATTTGTAATCAGCCTGTCGGCGGTTCGAGTCCGTCTACCGGCTCAGTTAAGACGGGGGAGTCGCATAGTGGCAATTGCAACAGACTGTAAATCTGTCCGGGAATCCGTTCGGTGGTTCGAGTCCACCTTCCCCCACAGTCAAGCGGACAAGCGGAAGTAGCTCATTTGGCAGAGCGAAAGCCTTCCAAGCTTTAGGTGGCGGGTTCGAGCCCCGTCTTCCGCTCAGATGAACTAACAAGCCGATGTAGCTCAGCGGTAGAGCACTTCCTTGGTAAGGAAGGGGTCGGGAGTTCAATTCTCCCCATCGGCTCGATTTTTATGGGATAAAGTTATAACCTTAAATAGAATAGTAAAATGGCAAAAGAAAAATTCGAAAGAACTAAACCGCACGTCAACATTGGTACGATTGGCCACGTTGACCACGGTAAGACCACTTTGACCGCTGCTATCACTTTGCACCTTGCAAAGAAGGGTTTGTCAGAGGTTAAGACCTTCGACTCCATCGACTCCGCTCCGGAAGAGAAGGAGAGAGGTATCACCATCAATACCGCTCACGTCGAGTATCAGACTGAGAATCGTCACTATGCACACGTCGACTGCCCCGGCCACGCTGACTATGTGAAGAACATGGTTACTGGTGCTGCTCAGATGGACGGTGCTATCATCGTTGTTGCTTCTACCGACGGTCCCATGCCTCAGACCCGTGAGCACATCCTGCTCGCCCGTCAGGTTGGTGTGCCGCGCCTCGTGGTGTTCCTGAACAAGTGCGACCTTGTTGACGATGAAGAGTTGCTCGAGTTGGTTGAGATGGAAGTCCGCGAACTCCTTGGCAAGTACGAATTCGATGCCGACAATACGCCTATCATCCGTGGCTCTGCTCTGGGTGCTCTGAACGATGACCCGAAGTGGACTCCCGCCATCGACCAATTGATGGAAGCTTGCGACACTTGGATTCCTGAGCCTCAGCGTGCCGTTGACAAACCGTTCCTGATGCCTATCGAGGACGTCTTCTCAATC
>DAIOUZ010000073.1:11586-14101 GCA_036759285.1 Candidatus Limiplasma sp.
CACGTTGGTGATCCCGTCGATATCCTCGGTATGGGTGCTGAAAAGCTGAAGTCAGTCGTTACCGGTGTGGAAATGTTCCGCAAGATTTTGGACGAAGGTGAAGCTGGCGATAACGCTGGTCTGCTGCTCCGTGGTATCGACAAGGACGAAATCCGCCGTGGTATGGTTATTGCCAAGCCCGGTTCGGTGAAGCCTTACAAGCACTTCAAGGGTCAAGTCTACGTCCTGAGCAAGGAAGAAGGCGGCCGTCACACCCCGTTCCGTAACAAGTATCGTCCTCAGTTCTACTTCAGAACCACCGACGTTACCGGTGAAATCACCCTGCCCGACGGTATGGAAATGGTCATGCCTGGCGACCACGTCACCATCGACGTTAAGTTGATTGCTGAAATCGCCATGGACAAGGGTCTCCGTTTCGCTATCCGTGAAGGTGGCCGTACCGTTGGTTCCGGTCAGGTGATCGAAATCATCGACGATTGATCAACATATCAATAATGTAAGGGTGGGCTCAACACCCACCCTTATTTTACGGGCGTAGCTCAGTTGGTAGAGCATCGGTCTCCAAAACCGAGTGTCGAGAGTTCGAGCCTTTCCGCCCGTGCTTTTTATTAAGGTTCAATAGAAGATGAAAAGAATAATAAACTACGTTAAAGAGTGTATTACTGAGCTTCGCGAGAAGGTCACCTGGCCGACTTGGGAAGAACTCAGAAGTAGCGTGATTGTTGTGTCCATTGCTTCCCTATTAATCGCCTTGGTGGTTTTTCTGATGGACATTACCTTCAAAAATCTGTTAGAAGCTTTCTACGGATTGTTCTGATAGATTGTACATTGAATCTTGATGAACATTAACAGCTAACTTTGTAATTTGGCAGGAAGATGAGTGACACGAGCGAGAAGAAGTGGTATGTGGTGAAGGCCATCTCGGGTAAGGAGAAAAAGGTAAAGGAATACCTTGATTCCGAAATCAAGAGGCTGAATCTGCAAGACCTGATTTCTAATGTCTTGATTCCAACCGAAAAGTATTTCGAGGTCAAGAACGGCAAGAAGGTGTGCAAAGAGCGCAACTACTTGCCGGGCTATGTGCTTGTAGAAGCTGTTCTGGTGGGCGAGGTCGTTCATGTCATTAAGGATGTTCCCAACGTTCTCGGTTTTCTTGGCACAAACGGTGAGCCTGACCCGCTGCGTCCTCAAGAGGTGAAGCGGATCCTCGGCAAGGTCGACGAGCTTCAAGGCATGGGCGCTGGCAGCGATGTCATGTTCATGGTGGGGCAGTCGGTCATTGTCAACGATGGCCCGTTCAGCACTTTCAACGGAGTCATTGAAGAAGTGAACGAAGAGAAAAAGAAGCTGAAGGTTGCCGTGAAGATTTTCGGTCGCAAGACCCCGTTGGAACTGAGTTTCTTCCAAGTCAAGTTGGAGAGTTGATTGTTAGTGTGAGTTAAATTGTTGCCTAATTACACTTAATTAAGGATTTAGAAATGGCAAAAGAAGTAAGCGGATTAATTAAACTGCAAATTAAAGGAGGAGCCGCGAATCCCGCTCCGCCCGTTGGTCCTGCATTGGGTTCAAAGGGTGTGAATATTATGGAATTCTGCAAGCAGTTCAATGCCCGTACGCAGGATCAGGCTGGCAAGGTGTTGCCCGTCATCATCACTGTGTACAAGGACAAGTCTTTCGATTTCATCGTTAAGGCTTCGCCCGTGGCCGTCTCCATCATTGAAGCAGCGAAGATCAAAGGTGGCTCCAAGGAACCCAACCGTTCGAAAGTCGGTTCGTTGACTTGGGACCAAGTGAGAGAAATCGCTACCAACAAGATGAAGGACATGAATTGCTTCACGATTGAATCAGCCATGTCAATGGTGGCTGGTACTGCCCGTAGTATGGGAGTGAAGATAACTGGCGAATCACCTTTAAAGAAAGACTAAGTTCTTTCATGCATTTGTAGAACAAAAAAAAGTTAGTTAAATGTCAAAAGTTACCAAACAAAGGAAAGAGGCTTTGGCTAAGTTCGACAAAAGCAAGAGTTACTCCTTAAGTGAAGCGGTTAATATCGTAAAACAAATCACTTACACCAAATTCGATGCTTCAGTTGACCTGAACATCCGTTTGGGCGTTGACCCCCGTAAGGCCAATCAGATGGTCCGCGGCTCGGTGACGCTGCCTCACGGTACTGGTAAGGTTGTCCGCGTTCTGGTTCTTTGCAACCCGGACAAGGCTCAGGAAGCTTTAGACGCTGGTGCTGATTACGTCGGCTTGGATGAATACATCCAGAAGATTAAAGACGGTTGGACCGATATTGACATTGTGATCACCACTCCTAACATCATGCCTAAGGTGGGTGCCCTGGGCCGTATCCTCGGTCCTCGCGGCTTGATGCCGAACCCCAAGACTGGCACTGTTACGATGGATGTTGCAAAAGCTGTTCAAGAAGTGAAAGCCGGTAAGATCGACTTCAAGGTCGACAAGTACGGCATCATTGCTGCTGGAGTCGCTAAAGTGAGCTTCTCTCCGGAAC
>DAIOUZ010000074.1:0-5138 GCA_036759285.1 Candidatus Limiplasma sp.
GCAACACCCATGTAGTCACCAGGGCCTCTCTTGAAGTTGGCCATGAAGCTACCCATGTATCTCTTGCTGTCGGTGCGGAGACCGTCGCCGCTCCAAGGATACACTTTACGCTCGCTCACGATTTCATTGGAGGTATTGCCAACCAAACCGACTGCGGCATATTCCCATTCGGCTTCCGTAGGCAGACGGTAGGAGGGCAGCAAGATACCGTCATCCATTCTGACGTTACGCACGCCATCGCCACCCTTTGAAAGGTCTTTCTTTCCGTTCTTCACCTTACCAGTGTATTGACCGGCAAGATAAGCGTCGGTGTTGAAGTTCTCTTCATCCTGTTGCGTCGGGTCCCAATCCAAAATGCCAGCCTCAACGAGCATCAACTCGTTGACGCGGTCGGTACGCCAAGCGCAATAGTCGGTGGCCTGCACCCAGGTCACACCGACCACCGGATAGTCGTTATAGGAAGGATGGCGGAAATAAATCTCGACCATGGGCTCGTTGTACGACAAACGGTCACGCCAAACCAAAGTGTCGGGCATAGCATTGCGTACGACTTGCGGATAGTTTTGGCCATAGACACGATTCAGCCAATAAATGTATTCGCGGTAATCCACGTTGCTGACCTCGGTGCGGTCCATCAGGAAAGAAGGCACGGTGACCTTGCGGGGCGAGTTGTCCCACGAATAGGTCAGATTGTCGGTCGTGGCACCCATTACAAAAGTTCCACCTTCGATGGCAATCAGACCGGGACCGATTTCCTGATCGTTGATTTCGGTGACTTCAAAGCCTCCATTGTTGGCGTCGTTGTAGGCCCAACCTGTCGTACGTGAGGACTTCTTGGAGCAGGAAACGGTGAGCAGCCCTGCCAAAACGATGAGGGCTAATGTTTTGAATCCTTGTTTTCTATACATTGTCGTTCAAATTTGTTATCTAATAACTCGCTTGAGATAGATTTATTGTATGCCCCAAGCAAAATTTTCAAAAAAATCATGCAAATTTATGGACTTTTTTTGAATCAGGAACCATTTTTCGGAAAAAAAACTTTTTTGTGGCCAAAGTGGACATTTTGCAATAAAAAAGTCGTATTTTCGTTCCTTTTATTACTAAGGTGTACCTTTTTTGAAGTGATATTTGTATTTATTTGATAATCAGAAGATAATGATTACTATGCAGAATAAGATACGTCAAATTTTTATACTATTGTTGGCATTATTGGCCTCCGAGATGCCGATTTCGCTTTTCGCTCAGGTGACTAGCGTCTATCCGATTCAGTTGCAATGGAATGGAGTGGGCGAGGTGCGCAATGCCAACGACACGGTGTCGTACATAGGTCTGGAGTCGGCGGAATACGAAGGTGTCATGCCCGTGTTTTGCCAGTCTTTTCCCATTTATGATGATGCAGTGAAAGTGCAGGTTAAGTTGTCCGATGTGAAGACAATCCAACTCTCTCCTGAAGAACTTCAAGTGGCGAGAAAAGCTTCTTACTCCTCTGATTTTGAAGTGAATGCGTTGCCACTGCGCTCACGCGACGAGTCCTTGCTTTCAGTGCGCATCGTGCCGTTCCGTCAAGTTGGAAATACGATGGAAAAGCTGCTTTCCGCAACACTTTCAGTGCTGTTGACTCCCGATTTCTCGGCTCAAAAAACCGCCCCGTCATTTGTCAATTGTTCGGCCATGGCCAGTGGCGACTGGTATAAGGTAGGTCTTCCCGAAACAGGTATCTACAAGCTGACATATTCCGATTTGTCTGACTTGGGCATCGATGTTTCGTCTATCGACCCACGCCAAATCCGGATCTATCACAATGGCGGCGGCGTGTTGCCTGAGATGAATGCAGTTTCGCGTCCCGAAGATTTGGTGGAAGTTCCCATTTATGTCTCGGGCGAGGCTGATGGAAAGTTCGACAATGGCGATTACATTTTATTCTATGGTCGAGGTCCTGTATGTTGGAAACGCGACACTGAAAAATTGGCTTATGTTCACGAACAGAATCCTTATGATGATTATGCCTATGCCTTTGTGGTCACGGGTTTGGGTGCGGGTAAACGCATCAGTGAAGCCGATACACCTTCAGGCACTTCCGAACTAACTATTGAACAATTTCTTGATTATCAAGTGCATGAGCTTGATGAATTCAATCTTAACTGTACAGGTCGTGCCTACTTTGGCGACAAGATGAATTACACGGAAATCAAGAATTTCGATTTCAATTTCCCCAATGTGATTAATACGAAGAACTGTTGGGTGAAGACGGCTTTGGCTGGGCGCAACTTCAAGCCGGCCAGTTTTGAGGTTGCTGTGGACAATGTGAAAAAAGCGACTTATTCGATTGAAACGACCTCTTCTTCAACGACTGATCCATACGCCATCGAAGTGGGCGGCTGGGTATCAGCAGTTCCATCAAGTGAGACGGTGCAAGTCGAGCTGAAACACAATTCTTTGGGAAATAATTCCACCTCAGAGGGTTACGTGGACTATATTTTGGTCAATGCGTGGCGTAGCTTGAAGATGGCTGGCAACCAAATGGGTTTCCGCAATCCGGATGAAGCTATTAATAATAAGGTGTGTGAATACCGGATTTCGAATGCCACACAGCAGCTGCAGGTCTGGGATGTGAAAAATGCCATGAATCCTTCTCGCGTGAAAGGTCAACTCAACGGATCGGTATTCAGCTTCAAGGCAATGGGCGATACTGATAACGAGTTCATTGCCTTCAACGGCAATGCTTATTGCACGGTCAAAAACTTCGGGAAGGTTGACAACCAGAATCTTCACAGTGTCAGAGACGTGGATTTCGTCATTTTGACTTATCCTGATTTCATCTCACAAGCCGAACGCTTGAAAGACTTTCATACTCGCATCGACCCCGATTTGAACATCTTCATCACCACGCCGGATTTGATATACAATGAGTTCGCTTGTGGCGCAAAAGATGTTTCCGCCATCCGCGACTTCTGCCGTATGCTCTATCTTGACAGCAGTCCAGGCCGCAATATCAAGTATCTTCTGCTTTTGGGTGATTGCTCTTACGATTACAAAAACCGTAATGGTCTTGTTGATTTTGTGCCTTCGTACGAATCGGTGTCTTCACTCAAAATGACAGAGACCTTTGTCACGGATGATTATTTCGGATGCATGGATGCTGCCGAAGGCAACATCAATTCCTCGTTGGCCGACATTGGCATTGGACGTTTCACCGTGTCAACCTTGGAACAGGCCACGCAGATGGTGGACAAGGTTGAACGCTACGTGGCGAAAAACGAAAACACGATGCGGCCATGGCGCAACACGGTCACCTTCTTTACCGATGACGAAGGCGGCTTTGTGAAAAATGCAGATTCCTTGGCTGCCAGGGTGAATCGTCTGGGCGACGGGATGGTGGTTGACAAGATCTATCTAGATGCCTATCCCCAAATCAGCGCACCAGGCGGTGAGATTGCCCCTGAGGTGAATGCGGCCATCAATAGCCGTATGGAAAAAGGCACTTTGGTGCTTCACTATGTCGGTCACGGCGGTGAGGTGCAGCTCTCGGAAGAGAAGATCCTGCAAAAGAAGGATGTCGATTCTTGGCGCAATGCCCCGATGTATCCCTTGATGATTACGGGTACTTGTGAATTTAGCCGTTACGATGACCATAACCGCACTTCTCTAGGCGAGTATTCCTTCTTGAACCAATACGGTGGCATGATTGCCATGTTTACCACCTCGCGTGTGACCTATGGCGACCACAATCAGAACTTTGCCAAGGGCATTTACGACAATTTGTTCCGTATTTATGGCGAAGATTTGTACCGCTTGGGCGATGTCTACCGCATGGCAAAAAAGAGCGGAAGCTTTGTGGAAAAACGCTATGTTTTCTTTGGTGACCCAGCATTGCGTCTGGCTTATCCAAAATGGACGGTGGAGACCTTGAGCATCAACGGGAAGTACCCAGGCTACGATTTGGACTCCATTCAAATCAACGACACCACATGGCAAACGTATCCCATCTATCACGATACGATTGGCGCTTTGCAACCTGTTGAAATCGAAGGTGTTGTGAAGGACTTGAATGGTAATGTGGCCACCAACTTCAATGGGGTAGTGAGCGTCATTGTTTACGATAAGGAGGCTGATCTTTCCACGTTGGGAACCTCTGCTGGAGTGATTCATTTTAAGCTACGTAACAGTATGATTTTCAATGGAAAGACTGAGGCGGTCAATGGAAGGTTCAAGATTGATTTTATCGTTCCACGCGATATTTCTTATCGTTTCGGTCAGGGCTTAATCAATTATTATGCAACTGATTATGAGAATGAGGCTAATGGCAATTGCGATTCGTTTATCATCGGAGGGTTCTACGATGAGGCTTTCGAGGATAACAACCCGCCAGAGATACGTCTTTTCATCGACGACACCCTGTTTGTGAGTGGTGGCGTGACGGGAGAGAGTCCCATTTTGCTGGCTTACGTAGCGGATGAGAGTGGCATAAACACAACGGGTGCAGGCATTGGTCACGATATTATGGCTACGTTGACGGGCCCAAGCAAAAATGCCTATTGTCTCAATGATTATTTTGTAGCCGAAATCGACCAACCGGGCAAGGGCACCATCAGTTACAAGATGCAGAACCTCGCCGACGGTGACTATACTTTGACATTGAAGGTTTGGGATATCTACAACAATTCGGGCACTGCCACCATCGACTTTACCGTAATCAACAGTAGCGAGATGCACATCGAGAATGCCTTCAATGCACCCAATCCGATGACCGATGAAACCTGTTTCGTGTTCGATCACAACCAGGTTGGCAACAATATGAAAGTGGACATTTATATCTATGACATCATGGGCCGTTGGGTGAACACGCTCTCGGAGCAGGTGTCGGGCACCTCAACACGCATCACGCCGATTCGTTGGGATGGTCGCGGTGCGCATGGCGAATGCTTGCGAAATGGTCTGTATGTCTATCGCATTGTGGCTACCAACGACCAAGGCGAGACAGCTACATTGGTCTCAAAATTAGTATTAAGGAAATGATTATTAATTCTAGACTTTCTGCGTGTCCTCAGCCACCAGCAACTCTTCGTCGGTAGGAATGACGCACACCGTGACCTTGCTGTCGGGTGTGGAGATGGTGCCTTCCTGGCTGCGGTTGGCTT
>DAIOUZ010000074.1:5148-9404 GCA_036759285.1 Candidatus Limiplasma sp.
TCAAAATTAGTATTAAGTAAATGATTATCAGTATGAAAAGGACGAATATTATATTTGCAAGCCTTCTGTTTTTGCTACTTAGCGCTCGAATGGGCTCTGCGCAGGAAAATACCTACCAGTCTGTGCTGAGTGAGCATACTTGGCATCGTCTTTCGGTGACAAAAGAAGGCGTTTACAAGCTGGATTACGCCACGTTACAGGCTATGGGCGTTGATATGAATGCGTTGAATCCGAGTCAGATACGGATTTTTGGAAACCCATCGGGTGCTTTGCCTGAGCGAAATTCCGATTCGCGTCCCGACGACTTGAACGAGATGGCCATTGTGGTGGAAGGAGCTGACGACGGCTCGTTTGATGAGAGCGACCGAGTGCTGTTCTATGGCCAAGAACCGACCCGTTGGACACTGGTGGACCATAATAACAAGACCTATCAACGTGAACGCAACTATTTCTCTGACACCACCTATTATTATCTGTGTGTCGACAGTGGCATCGATGGTTTGAGGGTGGGTGAGAAGACCTCATTGCCAGTTGCGGATGCCACCACAATCATTTCCGAATTTCCTGATTTCGTTTGGCATGAACAGGAGTTGTTCTCGCCTTATTTCATAGGTCAGAATTGGCTGGGCGAGAGCTTTACTTGTGAAGATTCAACGTTTACGATTCCGTTGGTGTTGCCTAATTTGGTGAAAAGCAAGGCTTTGCTTGTCAAGGCTCAGGTTTTTGGCCGTAACCAAAGCAACTCTATGTATTATGATGCATGGGTCAACGATAATCATGTGGCTTCTCATGTTTCGATCAGTAAAGCCAAGGATCATTATTATTGCTGGCCGTCATCTTTCGAGAAACAGATTGTATTGGACAGTGACACCGCCTATTTTGAGCTGGTTCTCACGCCCGATCCGCAGTCCAAGATGTACCTTGATTTTGTGGAGATTTATGGCTGGCGTGTGTTGAAACGAGTGGGCGACATCTTCCCCTTCCGCCTGATGCCGAGTCAGTTTGGTGATGAGAAGAGTGCCATTTGGGTGCAAAACACCACGGCCGATTATTGGCTTTGGGAGGTGACTTCGCCTTTGCAACCCATTCTGCAAGAGGGTGTGCATAGTGGAGGCAATCTGGTCTTCGCCACCGATGAGAGAACGGAGAAACGCTACATCATGTTCAACCCTGCAGCCGCTCTGGATGTGGTGAGTTGGACTTCGATTCCGAATCAAAACTTACATGCCATCGCTGAGGCCGACAATTTGATTTTGACTTCACCCATTTTCATGGAACAGGCACAGGAATTGGCTGATTATCATGCTGAGAGGGACGGCGTGACTAGCATTGTCGTCGATGTAAACGAAATCTACAACGAGTTCTCGACAGGCGCGCCCGACCCGACCGCCATCCGCGATTTTGTACGCATGGTGTATCGTCGCAGTGATGGGAGACTCAAGTATTTGACACTTTTCGGCCGTGCTTCTGCCGATTATCGCAATATCATGGGCTACGGACAGAATTTCGTGCCTTGTTACGAGGCTTTTGAGGATCCGCATCATGAGTTGAGCTTCTGCACCGACGACTATTTCGCCTTGATGGACGCCAATGAAGGACGCAATAGCGAAGGAAGGGTGGATATTGGCGTAGGAAGAATCTCGGTGTCGACGGTTGCCGAGGCCGAGGCAGTATTGCGCAAAATCCGTCATTACAATGACCTTACGGCAACCTATGGAAATTGGAAGACCGACCTGCTGTTTTTCGCTGACGATGAAGAAACAACTTACGTCGACAACACCGAGATTTTATACAGAATGATGGATACCATTTGTCCGCCTGTGACGGCCAAAAAGTTGTATTGTGGCGCATATCCTGTGGTGAATACTTCCAATGGCAAGGAGATTCCCGGAGCCAACGCGGATTTGAAGCTTGCGCTTGACAAAGGTGTTTTGGCTGTGCTGTATACGGGTCACGGCGGCGTCAGGGGATTGACGGGCGACAATGTGTTTACCAATGCTGACATTACCTCGCTCAAGAATTATGACCGGATACCGTTTGTTTACTCGGCGACTTGCGAATTCACCAAGTACGACAATCCTTTGCTGGTTTCGGCAGGCGAGTTGCTGTTTCTCAACCCCGATGGCGGCTGTGTGGCCTTGTTCACCACTTGCCGTCCTACATACGGGCATTACAATATCCACCAGTCGAAGGCGTTGATAAAAGTGTTGACTCAGCGCGATGCGAATGGGAAGCCGTTGCGCTATGGCGACATTGTCAGACGGGCGAAGAATGACCCGGCTAATTACACCAGTGAATCGAATCCGTTGAGCAATACCAACATCCGGTTTGTGTTCCTTGGCGATCCCGTCTCGCGTTTTCAGATGCCTGAAGAGGAAATCACCGTGCAGAGAATCAACGGCATGGCAGTCGAGGAGGCCGAGTCCTTTGAACTTCATGCCATGAGCATGGTGACAGTGGAAGGCGAAGTCAGAAAACCCAACGGCTACCTTGATGCAGGCTCCAATGGCACGCTTTGGGTCAGATTCTACGATAAGCAGTCGAAGGTGAAAGTGAAGTGCAAAAATAATGTTGAGCGCATTGTTCATTACCATAAGGATGTGCTTTACCAAGGTCAGGTGAGTGTGACGGGCGGCAAGTTCAGTGTGTCGTTCCAGGTGCCTAAGGACATTATGGCGGGGACTGCCATGCCACGTTTCAGTTTCTATGCATACGATTCCATTCGTAACATTGACGCCATGGGCAAATATAACAGCCTTACTTTGGGTGGTGTCGACCCTGTGGCTGTGGTCGATGATCAGGGACCGAATATCAACTTCTATTGGAATACCCCCGACTTTGAAAATGGTTCCTCGGTGGAACGTCAGGGTGTGCTTTATGCCGACCTTTATGATGCGCAAGGCATTTATCATTATGATTTCAGCTTGGGCCGCGACATCGTGTTGAACAGTAATCTTCCTGCCTATAACCGCCTCGTCTTGAACGATAGCTTTGAGCCTGCGCTCAACGACTTCAGGAGAGGAAGGGTTTCGATTCCTGTTTCCGACCTTGAACCAGGTACTTATGAGTTCAACTTGAAGGTTTGGGACACTCAGGACAATCCTTCTGAAGCCAATCTTTGGTTTGTCGTCGACGACTATCTTTTCCTCTCGCAGGTGCGCAACTATCCCAATCCTTTCTCTGACGAGACCCGTATCACGCTTACCCATTTCGGCGAGGACGGTAATTTTGAAGTCAACATTGAGATTTTCGACCTCATGGGCCGTCCGATGCGCTATATATATAAAAAGGTGAGTTCGACAGCTGGAGTCATCGAGCCTATTCGCTGGGATGGCTGCGACCAATCTGGTAATCCCTTGCGCTCAGGCGTTTATCTCTATCGGCTTACTTTTACTGACGAGGAAGGGACATCGCGCACAGTCTGCCAGCGCATGATCATACAACGTTAATGAAGAAAATTTTTTAGACAATACAATAATCAATTTCGATAATCGTTATCTTTGCAATTTAAAATACCAAATTGGATATGAAAATTAAGAAGCTTCTTTTTGCCGCCCTGATGATGGTTGCGGCTATGTCTTATGGACAAAACAACTACATTGGTCAGGATTATAGTGTTTCGCCCAATGTGATTACTACGGCAGTGCCTTTTGTTTCCATTTCTCCAGATGCCCGTGGCGGTGCAATGGGTGATTGTGGTGTGGCCTCAGACCCCGATGTCTATTCCATGCACTACAACTCCGCAAAGTATGTCTATCTTGAAGACAAGTTCGCTGCTGGTTTGGGCTACAGCCCTTGGTTGCGTAACTTGGTGCCCGACATGAATCTGGCTTACTTGGCCGCTGCCTATAAAATCAACGACCGTTCGGCTGTTGCCGGTACATTGCGCTATTTCAGCTGCGGTACAATCGAATTTAGGGACCAGAACAATTATAAATTGGGTGATTTCAGCCCGAATGAATGGGCCATCGATGCTACCTATTCACGTATGCTCGGCGATTACCTGTCGGGTGCCGTGGCAGGTCGCTTCATCTATTCGAATCTGACCCAAAACCAGACCGATTATGGCCGTCCTGGCATTTCCGTTGCCGCCGACGTGTCAGTCTTCTACAAGCGTCCGGTCGAATGGTTCAGCAGCGTCGATGCCGACTTCTCATGGGGCGCTTCTATCAATAACATCGGTAGTAAGATCAGCTATAACGGCTCGAATGAACGTCGCGATTTCATCCCGACTACTTTGCGTGCCGGCGCCTGCT
>DAIOUZ010000074.1:9414-14023 GCA_036759285.1 Candidatus Limiplasma sp.
GCTTGAAACTTGACCTCGATGAGTACAATTCTTTGGCTTTCATGGCTGATTTCTCCAAACTCTTGGTGCCTACACCTCCAGTCATTGCCAGAGATCCTGAATCGGGTCAACCTTTGGTGAACGACGATGGAAGCTATAAGATTGAATATGGCTATGACAATAATGTTTCTGTCGTGCAAGGCATGATCCAGTCCTTCTACGATGCTCCTGGCTGTGGCTACAACAGCTATACTGGTGAAATGGTGAACTACGGCAAGTTCTATGAAGAGCTTTGCGAAATCAACATCGGTGCAGGTGTGGAGTATTGGTACAACAACATCTTTGCCGTGCGTGGTGGTTATTTCAACGAGACCGCTCTGAAGGGCAACCGTAAGTATGTGACCCTTGGTGCCGCCTTGAAGTACAACGTGTTTGGCTTGGACGTCTCCTATCTGATTCCTGTCAACACGGTGGCTGGCAGCAACCCGTTGGAAAACACCTTGCGTTTCAACCTCACCTACAGCATGGGTGGAAAGAAGGATTGATTGCCTAAGTGATTACACAAGAAAAGCGGCTTTCGGGCCGCTTTTCTTGTGCGTGTGTGTTGTAGAGACGGTGTGCACACCGTCTCTACATGCAAGCAATATTAGAATATCAACGCCAGCAAAACATACAGCCAGTGTGCCGCAATGCCAGCGCAAAGACCGCCGATGGTGTGTGCGCCAATGGCTTTGCCGATGAGCTTGCGATAACCGAGGCTGTCGAGCATGGCAGCGTGGGTGCTGAGGAAGCCGCTCCAGCACATGCCGATGGCGGTGAACACAGCGATGGCGTTGTTGTCGATGATGCCTTCAGTGATGAAACGTGGCACAAGACCGATGGCAGCGCCAACAGCACCGAGGGCGGTCATGGGGAAGGAAATCAAGGCACCGTCCTTGAAGCCGAAGAGCCAGTCGAAGATGAAGTTGATTTTGTTGGCAGCCCAGCTGATGACGGGCACGCCTTCGTAAGCAACACCAAGGTATTCACCGTTTTCGCCCGCAGCACCGAAGGTAAGCATCATCACGATGGTGGAGATGCAAAGCACACCGGGAATGATGGCGAAGCCGATGCTCACACCGTCCTTGCCGCCGTCAAGCAAAGAGTTGAGGAAACGCATAAACACACCGCCTTCCGTCTTGAAGGAGATTTGCTGCTCGTCGCCGCCATAGCCTTCATCAAGAGGGGCATCCAGCTCGGGATAGGCCTTTAAGGTGGAGCGTTGCATCAATCTGGTGGAGACGATACTTCCGATGATGGCACCGAGCAAACCGACTAAGGCTCCTTTACCGAAGCCAAGGCCGGTCATAAAGGCTACGACGACCAAACCCATGCCGAAGGCTGTACCGAAGTTGGTCAGCGAGACGAGCTGGTATTTCTTGAAGTAGCGGTTGAAGTTCTTGTCGTGCGCCAAGGTGATGATGGCAGGGTTGTCGCTGAGGAAGGTCATGATGGCACCCAGGGCTGCCACACCGGGGAGGTTGTAAAGCGGTTTCATCAAGGGTCGCAACAGGTTCTCCAACAGACGCACCACTCCAAACTCGGTGAGTAGCTTGCTGATGGCGCCCATAAGCACACAGATGGCCATGATGTAGAACACGGTCTCCAACAGCAGATGATAAGCCGTCTGCATGAAGGTGTTGAGCATCTTGGGCAGGGTCATCTTATAGGCCAGCAGTCCGAAGAACGCGAAGAAGACGATGAGAAAGTGGATGGCCTCAAAGCTTCGCTTGGTGGTGAACCTCAACGGCCGTTTGATTTTTTCTTCAATCTTTTTGAAGATTTTTTCCACCCGATCGTGATAGAAGGTGGTGGTTCGTTTGATGGTGTTGTATTTTGTCTTTGCCATAGCGGATTAGTTTTTCTTGAGGTTGAGCAGGTTGACTTTCCAGGTGAGGCCTAGGTTGGCTTGGAACTTGCTGATGCCGTCCACACTGGTGTGTGAGCCGCAGAGGTGGAGGCGCAGGCTGCGGTCGCCCATGGGATAGTACTCGAAACCGAGACTTTCAAAGTCCACCTTTTTGCCTGGGACGACATATTGGTCGTAAGCCTCGGTGTTGGGCAGCTGGGCCTGGTTGAAGTCGTAACCGGCCTTGGCGAATACGATCCATTTCGGACCGATGTCAACGCCAATACCGTAGATGGCGGTGATGTCTTGCCCGAAGAATTGTTCCTGTTCGAAGGAAGCGCGGTTGATGACATCGAGATACATCTCCACACCCTTGAATTGCAATTTGTTACCCAAAGCGATGTAGTTGATGAACTTGCCGGGCTGGTATTCAATCATGTTGACGGAATAAGCAGTCTTGAAGACACCAAAGTTGCCGTACCACATCAGGTTGTAGGCGTAGATGCTTTGCATGGCCTGGTTGATGAAGGGCGAGTTACACATCTGAATGAGGAAATGGTTCTTGCCGGAATTGTCCTTGTAGTTTAAGGAGGCGCCCACCTCGTAGCAGCACACGGTATTCCAAAACTCGGTGCCATAGTAGATGTCGATGGGGTTGGAGTCGTATTCCCAACCGCCGATGGCCACGACCTGCTTACCTGCCGAGAGGAAAAGGTTGTCGGTAAAGTTCCAGTTGAGGTAAGCCCAGTCGGTGCCTTGGAAGAAAGTGTTGGCAAAGCCGATATTGGGCGTGTTGAGCCGCTGGCGCAAGTGGTAGGAGAACTTGCTGCCGATGGTGCCATCCAAAGCCACGACTAAATACTTGCCTGCAAATCCATGGTCGGTACTCGGAGCAACCGTGTCGTGCCCTGGATGATAGTCAAGGGTGAAGTCGGCGCGGGTATTCAAGTGCAGGTTGTCTAGGGTGACAAACGGCTTCTTGTCTTGTGGAAAGGCCTGCAAGAAGGTGAAGAGGCTTAAAACGGTGAGTAATAATGTTTTTCTCATACGCATTTGGATTTATGCGGCAAAGGTAAGAATTAAAAGCATTGGGATTGGAATTTGAGGCAACAAAAAAACGGGGCGGATGACTCCGTCCCGTTGTAGGGCCCACCTCCAAGATTGGAGGTCAAGACTTTAGCAGACTTCGATGGTCTGCACGGCTTGCTTCTTCTCTTCGGTGGTCACCTTCGGGATGACGATGTCGAGGATGCCGTTTTCAACCTTGGCGCTGATTTGCTCCTTGTGGATGTCCTCAGGCAGCATCACCGTCTGGCGGAAGTGTTCGACCGAGAACTCGTGACGCAGGTAGCGCATCTCTTCCTTGTTCTCTTTCTTCTCGCTCTTGTTCTCTTTGACCATCTCGACGACGAGGTTGCCTTCGGCATCGATGCTCAATTTGACGTCTTCCTTGGTGAGACCAGGGATGCAGAGTTCGAGTTTGTAGTTGTCTTTCGTCTCCATGATGTTCATGCGAGGCGTTGAATAAGTCGTGTCGTTCCAGTTCATCAGTTCGTTGAACAGAGTAGGCATAAAGTCTTGGTTTCTTCTAGTTACTAACATGGTTTTGATCTCCTATTTTTAATTGTTGTTTAATTGTTGTTTGTTTAATCGTTTAATTGTTTGTCGCTTCGCGTCATTGCGAGGAACGAAGCAATCCAGATTGTCCGTCCTTTCTTCGTTCCTTTCATTTCGTTCGGACGACCCGAAGTAGTCAAATTCTTTGCCAAGGCCAAAACGGAGCCAAAAATGGTGTTTTTGCTGACAAAATTTCCGATTTGTTATGTTTTTGAACGAAAGTACATGACAAAATTTCCGAAATCAATGGTTTTTCGTATGGCTTTATTCCGTATTTTTGCACTCTGAAAACGAGCATGAAGTCATGGAAGAAAAGCTGTTCAACAAGAATTACCTCTGCCTTTGCACGGCTAATTTCCTGTTTTTCTTTTCGTTCTATCTGTTGCTGCCCGTGTTGCCATTTTTCATCATGGAGAAATATCAGGCGGGCAATGCGGTCATTGGTACGGTCATCTCCTGTTATACGCTTGCTACCTTGGTGGTGCGACCTTTTTCAGGCTACATGATGGATACTTTCAAGCGTAAGCCCTTGTATCTCTTGGCTTTGTCGATATTTACGGCAGTGTTTGTGGGTTATCTCTTCGCTGCCACCATCACTATATTAATAATGGTGCGCATCGTGCATGGTTTGGCATTCGGGCTTACATCCGTGGGCGGCAACACCTTGGTCATCGATGTGGTGCCATCAGAGCATAGGGGAGAGGGCATCGGCTATTATGGCGTGGCCAATAATATTGCCATGGCCGTCGGCCCGATGACGGGTTTGTTCGTCTACGAGCGGTTCAGTTTCAATGCCATCTTCTTGGGTTGCATGGCATGCAGTTTTTTGGCGGCTTTGTTTGCATCACAGATTCAAACCAGAGTCAGGCCACCTGTAAAGCGTCCACCGATTTCCTTGGACCGTTTCATATTAATAAAAGGTCTGCTGGCGGGCATTTCTTTCACCTTGTTAGCCTTCGCCTACGGACAGATTTCCAATTACATCGCCTTATACGCCAAGGAGATGGGCTTGACCATCAGCAGCGGCTTGTTTTTCACGGTGTATGCCGTTGGCTTGATTGTCTCGCGCTTGTTTGCCGGCAAGATGGTCGACCGGGGGAAGGTGACCCGGACCATTGCGTTGGG
>DAIOUZ010000075.1:0-13996 GCA_036759285.1 Candidatus Limiplasma sp.
ACCTGCTTGGCCTTGGTGGCCTTGTAGCGGAAACGTTCGATGAAGGCCTCAATGTTCTTGATTTCGCGCTGCTGGTTCTCGTAGGCCGAGCGCTGCATGTCGACGCGCTCCTCGCGTAGTCCAACATAGTCGGAATACGGCACCTTGTAGTCGTAGATCTTGCCGTTCGAGATTTCCACCGTGCGGATGGTAATGTTGTCGAGGAAGGCGCGGTCGTGCGAGACCATCAGGATAGCACCGTAGTAGGCTTTCAGGAAGCCTTCGAGCCATTGGATGGACTCAATGTCGAGGTGGTTGGTGGGCTCGTCGAGAAGCAGGAGGTTGGGTTTTTTCAGCAGGATTTTGGCCAACTCCACACGCATCTGCCAGCCATTGCTGAACTCGCGCATAGGGCGCAGCATATCCTCGTGACCAAAACCCAAGCCGACCAGAATCCGTTCCGCTTCGCCTTCGATGGAGTTGCCACCGAGCAAGGCCAAACGATCGTTCAGATTATTAAGCTTAACGATAAGCTTCTCGTATTGCGGGCTCTCGTAATCGGTGCGCTCGGCCAGTTCCTGCTGCAAGCGTTCCGAATCGCGTTCCAGTTGGTGGTATTCGTCGAAGGCAGAGAGGGCTTCGTCCAACACGGTCTTTGGACTGTTCACGTTCTTCTCCTGAGGCAGATAGCCAATGGTAACGCCTTGGGGAATAATGATATCGCCCTTGGAGGGCTGTTCCAATCCACAGATGAGCCTCAACAGCGTGGTCTTGCCTGCGCCGTTTTTGCCCACCAAGCCAATGCGATCCTTCTCGCGGATCAAGAAGGAAATGTCGGTGAAGAGGTCTTCACCCGTAAAATGCATGCTCAAATTTTGGATTGAAATCATCGTTTACCGTTTGGAGCGGCAAAGATACGGAATTTAGGGCAATACTCAACGCGAAAGCACGACAGGTCGCATCACTGTCCCATTTTGCGACATCACTTTAATCCAGTACAAACCATTCTCAAAGCCCGACAAATCGAGTTGCAACACGTTGCCGTTGGCCTCTTTATTGAGCAAGGCCTGTCCTAAAGTGTTATAAACCATGACCTTCTGCATTCCTTCCAATGCAATGGTGATTTTGCCGCTCGTCGGATTGGGATAGAGATTAAAGTCCAGCTCGTGGTTTTCTTCGGTCAAAGTGATGTCTATTGCCACATAATCAAGTTCGGGATCATTCAAAGTTGTGGCATAGTCCGACTCACAAGTTTCGCCGTTGTCAGCAAGATAGAATGCAGTCAGACGATAGTAGGCGTAATCATTGGGATTGTCAGCCAGATTGTCGCGGTATTCATAATAGAGTTGCCCCTCGACGGCTGGAACAGATGCGACTTGCGCGTAATCCGAATTGTCAAACGAGCGATAGAGGTTGTATTGTTGCAAAATATAACCCTCCTTCCCAAGTGCTACCGAGCGCCCCGACTGATTCGTCACAAAGGTCCGTAGCATCCAAGTGTAGTGCATGTTGTAGGTGTGCATATCGGTCCAGGTCTCACCGTCCAACGACACCCAACGGCCATTGGGATCGCCCATATCTTCACATGCCGCAGCGGGACGCGCCACTCCTTGTTGGCCAATGACTATCCAAATCGGTTCGTTTTCAGGAATTTCGTAAGCAGGAGAGAGAACTTCTTCATGCCATGAGAAAGCACCCGTTAAAGCCATGTTTTGCGACCGGACAAGGGTTTGAGGAGCCGTATCGCCACCGACAAAAACCCACAACTGATAGGTACCTGCGGCAACATCATAAAGCGACACCTTTTTCAAAGATGTACCGATATACTCCGCCAAGTCCTCTGCTCCGTAACGAATGGCCCAGAAAATGCGAGGCTCGCCGTCACCTCCCAAAGAACGTTTGAACACACCGTTGTCGTAATACAACCATTGGTTAATTGGCTCGGGCCTTTCACCCCACGACAGCAAAGCGCCAAAATCGGTATCGTCTTCCTCATAGGCGACACCATCGAGTTTCAAGGGCGGGTCGCAATAGGCTGGGAAAGTTGCAAGAGTGCATTGCTCACACGACATGGAATAATAAGTCCCATCCAATGCACCATCATACACCAAACGCAGGCAATACTCCACCTCGCCATGAAGTTGCACGGTCTCGTCCAAAAACGAATTCCCATCGGAAAAACCTAAATACTCACCGTCACGAGACAAGATTGCCCCAACAAAACCGCCTTCAGGATATGCCCAAGAAAGCTGAATTGCTTCACCCTGCTGCGACCAATTCAAGCCATTAGTGCTACCTTCGAAATTACTGCACGAACGATACACCCATCGACTCGACCGCCACTCGCAAGTGTCGGAGAGATACACTGGCCGCACCTGCGCCTGACAAGTATCGCCATCCGAAAGGCCACTCACATCAAATTGGAAAAAGGCAGCCGTCGTGGTTGCCACGGGAACACTATCCAACATGATTTCAAAATACTGCAAGTCACGGGTTCTAGTTTCCCCCAAAGACCATATCGCCCAGCCTGTGGAAGAAACATACAGACTGTCGATGCCAACGGTTGCCTCCCTCAACTCTATCTCGATTTGAGTCGGTTCGAAAACTGATAGCGGCATATCGGAAATGTAATCTTCAAAACCTTCAAGATGGACTCGCAACTCGTATTCATCGCGATAGACCGAAGGCAACAAACCATATCCGTTAGCATCCAACGCAATTTGATAGGAATGGCCTGATGGCTCCACCGATGAAAGCGTCACCAAGGCCCCCGAAGCCGACAATCCCACATTAGTCGTAGCTTGAATCTCCAACGTTGTGGTCATATCTTTGTCAAGGAAGGCCGACCAAACCGTATCTGCATGACCTCTGTTGCCTTCGTAATAGCAACTCACGCCCCACCGATATTGACCCCAGGGAAGATTGTTCCAATTCATCTCCATAAACAGGGTATCGGTCAGATGCGAGGCCAAAAGCAAAGGCTCCTCCTCAAAACGACTGCGGAACAAATCATAATATCGGAACGAACGCTCGTGCGGTTGGGCCACCTTTGCACTGTCATCCTTATAAAAACGAATGCAGTCCACATAAAAGCAGTCGTCGCCCACATCAGTAATGGAGTCCTTGACATAATCCCAACGGAAAACATGTTCGCCGACGGAAATATCAAACTGATGCTCCATCCATTCCTCTTCGCCCGAACATTCCATCTTTTTCACGCCATCGAGATAGAAGAGGCCTTTGTCCCAAAGACTTTCCGATGAAATCTTACTGTAAAAACTCATCTGGCCCTCCAAAGGGACATAGACAGAGACCTCGATTTGAGACACACCTCCTCCTTCACCTTCACACGTAGATTTCATGCAGTAATTGCCCTCATAGGCTTGGGTCGAATCGATGGTCCAAGGATAACTGGAGAGATTATTGTTCCAATTGAAACGGCTGAAATCGCCCGTCTCGAAGTCCTCAAAAAGGAGCGGAGCGTGCATCGACCAGGTAAGGCGAACCCAATCGTTCGTCAGCTGCCTTGCCGCAACATAACGTACGGGATAGAAAACTTCATGCAAAACAAAGTCAATGCCAGTCAAAGTCTGTCCTTCCATAACTTGCAGAGAATCTAACAGATAGACCGTTTCGTAACCCTCGGCAGAGGCCCATACACGATAAGTGCCAGCAGCCAAACTGTCATTATAACAACCTATGGTATCGGTAACGAATTGAAAAACAAGCGTATCGCTCAACTCGGTGATTCCTGAAAAAGTCACCACTGCACCCTCAATGGGACTAATGCTGTTTTGTTCATAAACCGTTCCACTTATGGCTGCCTGAGCCCAAGCCTCACGACCCGATAACAAAAAGGCCAAAACCATCAAAACCGTAGCTAGCTTTCTCATTTCCATCCTTTCCTCAGCGTTTTACAAATTTGGCCTTCATGTTTCCTGTATCATCTTTCATCTGGATGAAATAGACACCTGTTGACAAATCAGCAACCGATATCTCACACTCGCCAAACAAATTGGATTGCCCTTGTAATTCGGGCAGCACCATCATACCAAGACTGTTTTGAACCACAATCTTGTAAGCTGCATTGGCCTTCAACCCTGAAATGACAACTCTTTCGTCAGCAGGATTTGGATAGACACTCAAAAGGGCTGGTTCAATCTTATCATGCTTATAGTATGCTCTTACTCGACCTTCTTGATTGACAAAAAGATGCAAATCCTCAATTGAAGGTTGTTCAGGTGAAAGCATGATTTCCTCACACACCCCACGGCCATAGCGAGGCAAGTCGGCCATCAAATGATAGGTGCCATAAGGCAAGCTGCCAAAGCTAAACCGTCCCAAATAATCAGTTAGCGCAAAGCCCAAAATCCGTTGCTTTGTGGCGTTGAGCAACAACACGCCCACATTCGACAAGCCTTCGACACAATACTCAGTTTCATCACCTTCGCGCAACCAAGGCTGGCAGTAGAAATCACGGGCTTTGAAGGTTTCGTCGGGATTGTCAAACAAGCCGCTAATACGGCCTCCACCTACAGCAAAACCCAGCTCCATCGCAGGCAACGCAATATCCACATCGTACACATTACCATCCACTTCAATCATGTTTGACTCGTTCCATTGCAAGTCACCAAGATAGTAGCATCCGCCAGCATCGGTATCCAATGTGTCGGGTAACGCATAAAGAATATAGGTTTCGGGTAACAAAGCGGCAAACTTGAACAGCCCCTCTTCATCGGAAACCGTGTGATAGAAACCTGAAACAAAAGGATTATCGTCACCCAAAGAAACCGCAATCACATGGGTTTGGGGACGCAACGCACCTCCTGACCATGTCCTGCCTTCAAGGGAGTAATCCTTGAACAAGTCGAAACGAACTGTATCGTATGCGTAGCCACAGAATGACCAAGCCTCAAGCACGAGTTTCACAACACCCGTTTCCTTGTCCAAAATGCCTGGATAATAGACCGTATTCACTGCCAACGAATCCTCGAAACGACCATCGCCCATGGAATGCCAACGCAATGAATCATAATTGTAAGCCTCTGCTTCGTCAAGCATCAACGGATGGTTCAAACCACTGAAACCATCATTGCCGGCAAACACACTCAACGCCTTGTAAAGCTGCAGTTGCAAGGCATCCGTTTTGGCAATGCCATTGCTGATGACACGTAAAGTCAAGGTCACCTCGCCCGCCTCAAAATCGTCCTCAGAAGGATAATAGACAGGTTGCAACGCCAAGGAATCGGAGAACATGCCAGAGCCCGAACTCTGCCATACAAAACTATTGTAGATGTAGGGAATATTGGCATCCATGATGCCATAGCCTGCCTGAGGTGCACAAAGATTGCCGTCGCGACCTGCGTAAGGATAATAATCTGCGAAGGCATAGGCGCTTTGCCCGACCGAGGCATAAACATTGGGATTATAGGCCCGATCGCAGGCCATGATGGCCAAGTTTTCTGTTTGTTGAGGAGTGACGATATACGAATTGTCTGTGATTCCATCGATACGGTTAGCAAACTTATAATAGTTGAAATTGCCATAAAACAACACATAATGGTCGACATCTTGCTCGGGGTTTTCGTCCCACGAAATCAGCCATTTACTGTTCACAAGCTGCTTTTTCACTTTGAAAGGTGGCGAAATGGGAGCCGTAGTGTCACATGTCGTCAGGTAGTTGTCATAGGCAATCTCACCCAACGCAGGCGAATCGTTGCCGTCGAGGATCACGGATTCAATTTCGGCAATGGATTCCGCATCCCAATAGTTGCCGCGCATGTCGATTTCGTCTGACGTGACATTGGCAAAAAGAACAGCGTCTTTCTTGTAGTGCAGGAAGTTGTTCCCATTCATCCTCGACTTATCCGAGGGGTAACTCACAATTCTTTTCTTGGCCTCGCTGATCGTGTTGCCCACAAACACAGCCGAGCCAGCCGCTTGCAGGTTGGTCAACAACAAGTCATTGTCGAAGAAAGTGTTATGCTCAAAAACAAGATGACACACACGCATCATTCTGACCGCTTCGTCATTACTCCAAAACACATTGTTACGGACGACAAGTGTGTCCATCGCAGCCTTGATGCCGTAAGAAGAATAGCCAGAGCCGCCTTCAGGCAGGTCGGATGAAATCAAGTTGTTTTCGATGTAATTCGTGGCTTCCTTGTCGGAGATGCCGCCCACGGTCTCGAAACTGACGGCAGTGGCGGCGCCTTGGAAACAATTGTCAGAGATATGGTTGCGGTTGCATTTGAAGCCATAACCGACATTGGAAAGCTCGATGTTAATCTGGCCCTGGTCGAAAATGTTGTGCGAGAAGACATTATCCTCACTATCACTGGCGCGGGCTTTCAGTTCAATGCCCGACACGCATTGATAGAAGAAACAGCTATCGACTAAAAAGTTGCTACAATCGATGAGTTCAACGCCTTTGCCTGCATAATAGTTACTGAACGTGCAATGGTTGACTACCACATGGTTGCTCGTGGAAGCATTCACGGCCGTCAAGGCACCCACTACGTTGACGTAGGAAAGCCGCAACGAATCCGCTTCATCCACATTCTTCAACTGCACACCAGCCCAGTCATGGGAGAACTCGTAACAAAGTAGATAGATCGAGTCGTTGCGCTGTCCGTCAAGCAAAAGCCTTCCACCATCCACGCGCAGATAAGCCGACTGCCCGAAATACAGCTTCGTTCCTGCCGCTACGCGAAGGTCACCGCCTTCGACGACGGTCAGTGACTCGCTCACCAGATACACTGAATCGGCACCCAATCGGGGCAAGTTCAATACGGTGTCAATCTCGCCATTGAGGGGGACATAATGCTGCGCCTCCGCCCACATGCCTTGTGTCATGAGCCACAAGACCAAGAGATGCCGTATGAACTTGAACGGTTTCATGGTTTAGAAATAATAAATCAAGCCAAGTCGGAAATCCATCATTCTTAGCTTCATATTGAACGGAAAATCGGCGCGATAGAGCGATCCACCCGTCACACGATACGACATCTCAGGAACGAGTTCGATACGATTAGCCACTTTGAAGGCACCTCCTAACCCGCCGAAGAAGGAGAAACGGAGTGATTCCACCTGCTCCTTGTTAATCGGCGCATGATAAGGTGATTCCGTTGCATAAAGCGAACCCGCATAATTGACCAAGATATCTGCCGAGACTCCCGCTTTGAAGAAGCCCCTGAAATGCTCCAATTTGATAAAATCGAATGTCACGAAGAGGCCAACATTCAAGTAATTAAGCTGGTTGATGTCACGGTAAGCGTAATTCTTAGTGGTCAGCGGAATGTATGTGGAATCCAAAATGTAATGATAAGCCGTGTCGGTTTCGTGTACCACAAAATAGGTGTCCAAGGTGTCGTTCACATAGTAATCGCCAAAGAAATCCGTCTTCTCCAGCAGGAAACGGTAGCGCACCGAACGGTAAGCCAAACTCATGCCTACGCTGAGGCGGTTGTGCTTGTAACCGCCATCTATTCCTGCACAATAGCCGGAAATCGGTACCACATCCATCAGACCGTTCTCGATTTCGGGGAAATCTTTGTCATACTTAAAACTCGTTGGGCTCACGGCCACTGATGCACCAACGAACCAGCCGTTGTCTCTAAACTTCGGCCACGGAATCGTCAACCCTTCATGCACGACAGTGCGAATCGTATCATGCAACACCTTCATTTTCACGACGGTATCATAACGCATAACCGTCCGAATAATCTGTAAAGTGTCAATAATGCGAATCACCTCGCTCGTTTTGCTGACAATGGTATCCGATTTAGGCTTGACGACTTCCACGACAGGCTCGGCTGGGGCGGTCACCGTGGCTTCAGGCTCATTAACCAGCAGTTGGTTCTTACGGATAACGTATTGTTTTCCAACCTTCTTGAAGCCATAGTCCGTGCCTTTCAGCAGGTCGGTCAGCACTTCTTCGACTGATTTGTAGGAGCAGGAATAGCTCTCGATACGGATTTTGCTCATCTCCGCCTTGCTAAAGGCCACGTTCAACTCATACTCGGCAAAAAGCTTTTCCAAGGCTTTATCCAAGGAGCACGACTCTACCGAAAACGAAATCAAGGGATTGAATGTCTGTGCACTAGCACTTTTTGGCTGTACGACAGAAAGAAGAATCAAAAACAGCAGGGGAAGGAAGAACGCGACATGCTTTCTATCTTTTTGTGTATCAGCGATTCTATTCAACAGGGAAAATCTCATCTCCAAAATGGTTCAAAATAGGCCGCTAAGATACGACAAAAAAATGAGAAGACTCTCATTTAGGTAAAAAAATGACATTGGGGAGACAAATCCGATTAACGGATCTGGTAGACGTCGTCCGACTTGGTCACCGTGACTTCTGAAACTATCGCGATGGTTTCCAGCACTTCATCGATGGATTCCTCATCGGAGAAGCGGGCGGTGAGCTTCTTGGCGGCGCAGGCTTCGTCAAGTTCAATCTCAACCTTGTAAAGATACTCCAGAGCCTCCACAATCTTGGAAAGCGACTCGTTGTCGAACACCAGCACATGGTTGTTGACCAGTTCCTCTTCCTTCACTTCGGGATAGCTCATGGTCTTCAACTCGCCTTCGGCAACATTCCACATACCGCGTTCACCAGGAGTGACTTCAATTTGCGAAAGCTCACGGCCTTTTTCGTCGAAAGTGGTCATCCTCACCTTACCCGTGTAAAGGTCAACGAAATAACGTTCATTGTCCTTGTCGGCATTGAGAAGGAATGTTGTACCCAACACTTCCACATCCATATTGTTGCAATGGATGATGAAAGGCTTATTCTCGTCCTTGGTGACATCGAAATAAGCGACACCTTCGAAATCGACAGCACGATTCGCCTTGTCGAAATGTTCAGGATAGCTAATGGTACTCTCGCTATTGAAGTTGACTGAAGTGCCATCAGGCAGGACAAATGACGATTCATTTTGTCCATTGTAGGCATAAGTCATGGTTGAATTGAACGAATTGCGGACCAAGAAACCAACGAACAGAGCGATGAGGAAAGCGGCGGCCACGCCGGAAACATATCTATAGTTTCTACGGAGCCATGGCATTTGAACGACTTTCGTCTCCGTTTCCTCAATGGCGTCAATCTTGGCATTGACGACATCAAGGGCAGCTTCCACATCGGCCTCGTCAAGCTTGGGCATGGCGAAGTCAGTGAGGCTCCACACCTCGTACTGTTCCTTTAAGGCCTTGAAAGAAAGACGATTCTCTTCCGACTCGGCCACCCACAAAAGCAGCTCATGGGCTTCCTCAACCGAGCATTGCCCGTCCAAGTAGCTCATGATCAAAGCTTCATATTTGTCGTTTACCGAGTACATTTTTTCGTCTTTTTTCTCGTCGATTCACCTATAAGACTAACAACTATCGTTTTACCCTTAGTCAAAAAATGGAAATTTTTGAAAATTTTTCACTCGACCCTTCTGCCCTCCGACCGGATACCACTGCTGATTATAGATAATCTTTCAGTCCTTCCCTCAGCTGCTTGATGGCGGCACTCATGTGGGCTTCGACCGTTTTTTGCGACAGACCCAGTTTTTCGGCAATTTCGGCGTACTTCAACCCATCATAACGGCTGGCTAGAAACACCTCACGACGTTTTTCGGGCATGGTAGCCAACACCTTTCGGTATGACGACTCCAAGTTGTTGGACTGCAAAGCTTCGGAAGGGTCGTTGGCATCAGATTCGTCAACATAGATGCGTTCGTTGGTTTCGGCATGGGCGCGCTCCCTATTAATATAGGTGACGGCGGCGTTGCGCACAGAGCGCAACATATAGGACTCGAAAGAATCGGGGACAACCAGTTTTTCACGACCCGTCCAAAGTTTCACGAACAAATCCTGCACAATCTCAGCGGATTGGTCGGCATCAGCCACAAAACGAACACAAAAGCGCACCATAGGCGAATAGTAGCGACGAAAGAGGCTGTTGAACGACTCCTTGTCGCCCGCTTTCATCTTTCCGACCAAAACCTTGAGTTCGTTTTCGTTCATTATTAATTAATGGTATTAATGCCGAGGTCAAAAAAACAGCCGCAAAAGTACACAATTTTGCAAAACAACCGTCAGTTGAAGCAAAACAGGAGCGTTTTTGGTGAACAAAAAGAGGTATTAATACCACAACACCGCTCCATTTTGACGTGTATTTAGGGTGGTAAAGTATTGAGCAAGCAATTAATTCAATTTTGTATCATGCTATTTATCAATGTTTTAAAAATACATTCAAGACTTTTTCAAGAAAATTAATGAGAAAAAGCAAAAGAAAATCTTGACCGATTGAAAAAATGTGTATTTTTGCAGTCCAAAAAAATAGAGAGTCAGTATCTAATTTAAAGATATCGAGAAATGTACGCAATAGTAGAAATCGCAGGACAACAGTTCAAAGTTGAGAAGGGACAGCAGATCTTCGTCAACAGACTGCATGAAGAAGAAGGAAGCAAGGTTTCTTTCGACAAAGTGTTATTGATTGGAAACGACGGTTCGACGAAAGTAGGAGCCCCGACGGTAGCCGGCGCCAGTGTCGAAGCCACGGTGATGCAGCACTGCAAGGGTAACAAGATTATCGTTTTCAAGAAGAAGAGAAGAAAAGGATATCAGACTTCTAACGGTCACCGTCAGTATCTGAGCAAGATCCAGATTGAGAACATCACTGAGTAATAACCCGAAAAACTGAATAAGATATGGCACACAAAAAAGGTGTTGGTAGTTCCGAGAACGGTCGTGAGTCAGCTAGTAAGCGACTCGGAGTGAAACTTTTCGGTGGACAAGCTGCTATTGCTGGTAACATCATCGTTCGTCAGCGCGGCACGAAGCACTATCCTGGCAAGAATGTCGGCATGGGCAAGGATCACACCCTGTACGCCCTGTGTGACGGCATCGTCGAATTCCAGAAAAAGAGAGAAGGCAAATCCTTCGTCTCCATTCTCCCTGTCAAAGGTGAGGTCACTGAATAATTGTATTCATAGCATACCGTTTTTTCCCGATTATCTTCGCGATGATCGGGATTTTTTATGCCCACCTGCACCAAAATGCGTATCTTTGCAGTCCTAACGAGATCGAAGAAATGAAACTCATCACACGCATATCCAAGGTTCTCCTCATTGCAACGATAGCCTTAGTCGCTTGCCAGTCGGAACCCAAGACCGACTTGGAGCATATCGATGCCCTGAAAAAACAAGTCCAAACCGATGCCAAGACCATGGACGAACTCGCCGCCAAAGACCTTGTGCAAATAGAAAAGGACTTTTTCGCTTGTGACTCGATGCTGCAATACCTGCATCCCGAGGAGATTGAAGAGGTGTTCCAACAGCTTCAGCTGGTTGACGCCTACATCAACCAGTTCAAACAGATGCACCCCATCATGCAAGCCGACATGGACTCCACTTTAATCCAGCTCGACAACCTTAAAGCCGACATCGAAACCCATTACATCTCCGATTCCCTGGCTGCCGTTTATCTCGACTCGGAGGCACAGCACGTCACCCTGTTGGATAACCAGGTACAATACTTCAAGGAGCGCCTCGGCTCGTGCAAGAAAGACTTGAAAAACTTCAAAAAAAGGAAGTGACCCCATACAATGCGTCAACGTTGGTTACTCATATTCCTCTTCTCTTTTGCGTTTCTCCTTCAAGCAAACGCACAAATCGACACGCCACCTAAAGGGAAAAAAATCGACGCGCGGCAAAAGGATCAGATTCAAATCGACGACCAACTGGCCAGCCAGCATTACCGCGAGCATGAATACGACCAAGCCCGCGATATCTATGCGAACCTGTATAAGAAGACTGGCCAAGTCCATTATTTCCAGCAATATGTGGAATGCCTCATTCAAGAGAAGGACTACGACCAAGCAGAGAAGGAGCTCAAGGCGTTCTCAAAGAAAAACCCCAACCATTCCAAAAGCATCGCTGATTTGGTGTACGTCTACACCTTGCAAGGCAAAAACGACAAGGCTACCAAACAGTTCAACGAAGTTTTGAAGGACCTTCCCGCCAATGCCCCTGCCATCAGAGGCCTGAGCAACGCTTTCCAAGTCAGAGGGCTCTACAACATGGCCATCGACATCTTGAAAAAAGGCAACAAGCTACTCAACGGCGAGGAGAATTTTTACATGGACCTGGCCTACCTTAACCAGTCGATGATTAACTATCAGGAGGCTTTCCAATACTATTTTCTGGAGTTGGAAGTCCATCCCGGACAGTACAACAATATCCGCAACCGCTTGCAGACCCTGCTTTTCTACGACGTGAACAACAGCATCGCCGACGAATTGCGCATTGCCCTGTTGCAGCAAACCCAACAAAAACCCGACAACCTTGAGTTTGCCCAACTGTTGGTGTGGTTTGCCCTGCAACAGGAAGACTATGACATCGCCTTGGCTCAATGCCAAAGCATCGACCGACGCACCCACGACCAAGACGCGCAAATCAACAATTTGTCAAGTATTTGCCTGAACAACAAACAATATGATGTTGCACGCGAAGGCTATTCCTATATTGTTGACAAAGGTAAAAGCAGTCCATTCTATGGCCAAGCCCTCACGGGTATCATCAACACCGACTACCAAAAGCTGAAAGCCAGCAACAGCACCGACACCAAGGCATACGAAAAGCTTTCCAAACGCATCGACAATGCCTATCAAGATATCAACACCAACGATTTGAGTAAGCTAGTGGGCATTCAAGCCGACATCATGACTTACCAACTCGACCAATCGGGAAACGCAATCAAGCTGCTGACCGACAACATGAACAACGTTGTGACGAAGCAAGGTCAAGCCGAACTCAAGCTGAAACTCGCTGACATCTATCTGCACGAAGACGAGATGTGGGAGGCCACCCTACTCTACAGTCAAGTCGACAAGAGCTTGAAAGAAGAACCACTCGGCCACGAAGCCCGCTTCAAGAATGCTCAGTTACGCTATTTCATCGGTGAATACGAATGGGCCGAGAGCCAGCTGAAGGTACTGAAAGCCGCCACCTCCAAACTCATCGCCAACGATGCCATGACGCTCTCATTGGTCATCAAGGACAATCTTGAAGTGGACACCACAGGCACAGAACTCAACCGATTGGCCCGTGCTGATTACAGAATCTACCAACAGCGTGAAGATGAAGCCATTAACTTGCTTGACGACATCATCGCCACTGGCAACGAAGTCAGCAAACCACACGCGTTGTTCCGCAAAGGTGAAATCGCGGAGAAGCGGAAAGAATTTGAGGCTGCCGAGCAACTGTTTTTGCAGATTGTGGAGCAATTCTCCGGCAGTTACATGGCCGATGCTGCTTTGATGCATGCCGCCTTGATTGAACAGAACGAATTAAAGAACAAGGAATTGGCCAAGCAGCATTACGAGCAGTTGATTGACGAATACCCAACCAGCATTTATACGGCACAGGCAAAGAAAAACTACAGGAAGCTATAATAAACTACAGATTACACAGATGAAATAGAATTCCGACAATGAAATTCAGAGGCACAAGTGCCAATTGATACAGATTCCTACCAGCAAGCTGAAAGTCAATCTGTAACAATCGGGAGCTTGCGACCCACAAATTCTGGAAACAAATCAGTAAAATCTGTCAAATCTGTAGTTAAATGAGATTGAAAAATGTTAGATGTTAGACCGAAGAAGAGCTTAGGCCAGCATTTCCTGACCGATCAGAATATCGCCCAACGCATCGTGGAGCAACTATCGCCTGATGTGGAGACTGTCATCGAAGTGGGTGCCGGCACGGGTGTTTTGACCCAATACTTGGTGCAAGATGTCCTTGACAAGTTCCACGTCATAGAAATCGACAAGGAATCCATTGCCTATCTGCAAAAGCATTTTCCCATGCTTGGCGAGCGGCTCATAGAGGGCGATTTCCTCCGCACCGACCTCAGCCAATTCGGCCAACAAAACATGGCCATCATCGGAAATTTCCCCTACAACATCAGCAGCCAGATTTTCTTTCAAGTGCTGAAATACAAGGAACAAGTCGTTGAGGTGGTCGGAATG
>DAIOUZ010000076.1:0-3044 GCA_036759285.1 Candidatus Limiplasma sp.
ATTATCCTATCGAATAAAAAAATATGAATTATTATAGTTCATGAAATACAGGCATCCTCTGATAACCTGCCGAAAGAGGACATCGTCAAGCTGACTGGCAACCCACTCTATGCTGATTTGCACAGCTTCTTCAGTAAAGAGTTGGCCAACGTGGAGCAACTCTACGGTGACTCTCAAACCTTTGACTTCGTACCACACTTTGGCAAATATGACATGGTCTTCGTGGATGGCGACCACCACTACGAAAGCGTTAAGAAAGACACCGAGACCGCGTTCAAGTTGTTGAAAGGCGAAAAGAGCATCATCGTCTGGCACGACTACGGCCTTGACCCCGAGACCATCCGCTGGGATGTGATGGGCGCCATCTTGGATGGTGCGCCTGCTGAAAAGCGCAAGCATATCTACCATGTTTCCAACACTTTGTGCGCCGTTTATCTTCCTGAAGATTTACATACACACAAATTGGTGCCATACGAAACGCCCAAGAAATACTTCGAAATCGACATCAAAACGCATATAATTGAATAACTGACACCCTGGATTGCTTCGTTCCTCGCAATGACTCGAAGCGACGACTGAACAACTGAACAACTGATGAACATCCTGCACTTATTGAGTTGGTTCCCTACCCCCGATGATCCTACTTTGGGCAATTTCTGCGTCCGCATGATCGACGCGCTGCCCGAGGAATGCCACTCTGTCATCCTCTCTGTCTGCGACGGCAAGAATATGACGAAATCATTCGAGGTCAAGGAAATCGAGGGCGCACACCATACGCATGTGCAGATTTATATTCGTCCGCCAAAAATCAACGCGATTCGCAAGTTGAAGATGCTGCGGATGTACCAATATGGCTTGAAATACATCAAAAAGCATTTCTTCAATCCCGGCTTGATTCATTTACACGTCACCTACCCGCTCGGACAGGTGGCCTTGATGTGGAAGAAGCTCTTTGGTTACAAATATGTCCTAACTGAGCATTGGACCATCTATCAGCCACAAAACAAGGAGGTTTTGGTCGGTAGATTAAAGAAGAAGATTGTCAAGATTGCCAATAATGCTGAGCTTATCATGCCTGTCAGTCTTGATTTGCAGCGTTGCATGGAGGGGCATGGGGTGCGGAACCGTTTTCAGGTGATTTATAATTTGGTGAACACGGATATGTTTAAGCTGAGAAAGCCGCCTTGCATAGATTCCAGCAGGCACACAAGTCCAAGCGGGAATGACATACACGGAAGCGAAGAACCGCCTTGCATAGATTCCTTCCAACACACAGGCCTACGCAGGAATGACATGCAAGGCTGTGCGGCAGAGAATGACATGCACGTCTGGAAGAAACATATTCTTCATATCTCCACTTTGCGTGATGAGGCCAAGAACTTTAGTGGCATATTGCGTGTCATTGAACGTTTACGCCAGCAGCGCGACGATTTTGAACTGCATGTCATCCACGACTACGAGGCACCTGAATTCAAGGCATTCGTGAAGGAGCATAACCTTTCGGACTGCGTCATCTTCCACGGCAAGAAGACCTCTGCCGAAGTGGCTCAAGCTTATCAAGATGCTGATTTCTTCGTGCTGTTCTCCAACTTCGAGAACCTACCTTGCGTCATCGTGGAAGCCTTTGCCAGCGGTGTGCCCGTACTTTCCACAGCCGTGGGCGGCATCGCTGAAATCCTTTCTCCTGAAAGAGGTATCCTCATCCCTCAAGGTGACGAAGATGCCTTATTGCAAGGCATGATTCAGATGCTCGACCATTTCCACGAATACAACCGCGAAGCTATTCGTGAATATGCCATAAAAACTTTTGCTGCCCGAAACATCGGACAACAAATCTTTGAGGAATACGAAAAGGTAAAGAGATAATTCCTGTTGCATTTATCAATGAGAATCAATATCTTTGCAGGCACATTGTGTCGCAAACATGAAAAAGCTTTTCTTCATAGCAATAATGGTTTTCGTCGTTCAACTTCATGCGCAAGTGAGAATTGACGAAACGGAAGCTTTCGCCACCGCTGAACTTTTTCTGAAACAGCAATCCAAACCACAAACAGCACTCAAATTGAACGAAATGCTTTACAGCAAAGATTCTGACCAACCCAACCTATTTGTGTTTTCGATGAATCCAAATGGATTTATCATCGTCTCGGCAATGAACGAGATATTAGCCTATTCCTTTGAGTCCGCATTACCCACATCGGACGAACTTCCCGACCACATCAACTATTGGCTTGAGCTATACAACAACAGGACAGAATATCTCTTACACCATCCTAAACAAAGCAAAGAGCCGACAAAATGTCAAAGAGCCATAGAACCTTTGCTAACCTCAATTTGGGGACAAGGATGCTTCCATAATGCTGATTGTCCCGTGGACTCACTTGGTCCTTGTGGGCATGCATCAGCAGGTTGCGTGGCCATCGCCATGGCGCAAATCATGTACTACCATAAACGACCCTTAGTAGGAAATGGATCGATGTCCTATCCCTGTCCGAACTATGGCATCTTATCTGCCAACTTCGGACAAACCACTTACCATTGGGAAGAGATGACTGACACACTCCACGAAAGCAATCCCGCTGTAGCAGAGTTAGTTTCCCATTGCGGCATCAGCGTGAAAATGCATTACGGTGCGTATCAAAGTTCGTCCAGTGCCAATGCTGCCTTAAATGCTTTCCGCAGCTTTTTCTCATATTTCAACTCCACACTTTCGGATAGATCCAATTACAATAACGAGGAATGGGTTGCCATGATAAAAGAAAACCTTGACAAGCAACATCCTATATTGTACACGGGCACATCAAACTTAGGCACACACGCTTTCGTTTGCGACGGTTACGACAGCAACGGCTTGTTCCACTTTAACTTCGGCTGGGATGGCGTAGCCGACGGCTATTACACTATTGATAGTCCTTACGGCTTTTCCACAAACCAATCCATAATCCGCGACATCTGTCATATACAAGACATACCCATCAATAGCGACGAGCATGGCATCATTTATGTCTCACCAAATGGAACTGGCGACGGTTCATCGTGGGACC
>DAIOUZ010000076.1:3075-13936 GCA_036759285.1 Candidatus Limiplasma sp.
ACTTGCGAGTTTCAATCGGCTATATTCAAATCATATTTGAACGACAATTCCATTTGGGTCAAAGAAGGCCATTATGAGGGAAATCCCGACGAAAGCTATGCCTTTATCATATTGCATAAATGCAGTATCTATGGCGGATTCAAAGGCGATGAACCATACGACTACAACCTGTCGTTGAGAGATTTTGAGGCGTATCCCAGCATTTTAGACGGTAACCACACACAAGGTGTAATCAATGTATGTACAGAATCCAACAGTGATATCATTCTAATCGACGGCTTCACCATCCAAAACGGAAAAGCCTCAAAAGGAGGCGGCATACTTACTAACAACGACATATATATCAAGAACTGCAAATTTTGCTTTAACCATGCCAATTCAAATGGTGGCGGATTCTCAAACCACGTCACAAATCTTTCTGTAAATTCCATTATAAAGGATTGTGAATTCTACAGCAATGATGCGAAAAACGATGGCGGTGCTGTCTATGATTATGGAAACTCTACCTATCTTCGCTGTCGGTTCCACAATAATCTAGCCCAAAAGGATGGAGGTGCCATCTTCGTCACGCCATATACCAACGTCAGCTTCATCAATTGCTCTATCAGCAACAACACTGCTAAGGAAGGCGGGGGCATTTATAATAACGGTTATTATACCACTATTTGGAGTTGTCTCATCAACAACAACACGGCTGAAACAGGAGGTGGATGCTATGACAACAATAGCATCCGCATCTACAACTGTTCCATAGTCAAAAACGAAGCTCCAAACAACTTCGGAGGAGTCTACACCTACTATGGCAGATTAAAAAACTGCATCATTTGGGGTAATCTCAGCCAAGGTGAAGCGCCACAAGTTTGGCCACTTCATTCATATTCTTACTGTGCTGTCCAACACGACCAGTCGGGGTCCGAACTCAATTTTGACGCAGCGGAAGAAAATGACGGTGAAACTCCTGGATTTTACATCCGATTCAAAGACCCTAATGTTATGGCAGGAAACGCAGGACAAGGTGGTGACTGGCGGTTGCAACTGAACAGCTACTGCATTGATTTGGGTGACAGCATTCCCAACCAAACCACAACCGATTTGGATGGAAATCCACGCATCTGGAACGGAGCTACTGACCTCGGTGCCTATGAAGTATCTATCACCCATTTGGAAGAAGAAATCTGCGAAGGTGATACTTACGATTTCTTTGGAACACTTTTCAATGAAACGGGACACTATTCCACCATTATTGGATGCGTCTTATATGAACTTGACCTGACCGTAAATCCTTTACCCATATTACATTGCAGCAATGACACCATCATTGAACAAGGTCATTCTGTACAACTCACTGCCGCAGGTGCCGACACCTATCTCTGGTCAACGGGAGAAACCACTGAAAGCATCATTGTCTCCCCTATAATGGATACAACTTATTCTGTCACAGGATTTTCTCAATATGGTTGCAGCACTACAGTCTATATCAATGTGCGAGTAAGCCATGGCCGCGAAGAAACAACTGACAACGGAAGAATCATCCTTTACCCCAATCCTGCCAGAAACAAAGTTGAAATCTATATACCTTTTATCGATGAAGTGGAGGTCATCAACTTACTTGGTAAAGGAATTGAACACATTAACGCCAACCATGAAGCCGTCTTGTTGGATGTTTCTGACTACGCTAATGGAGTTTATCTAATCCATGTGAAACAGGCGAACAACAATTACTACAAAAAATTGGTAATCAGCCACTAAGGTTTAATCTTCATTTCCAACAGCATTCTTCATGATGCCAATCTTGGAACTTTTCACGAAATTGAGGATGAATTCGCGGTCTTCCGACTCAGGGAGATGCTCGCGGATGTATTGCACCGACTGGGTGACATTCATGCCCACGCTATAAATCACACGATAGACATCTTGAATAGCGTTGATACGCTCACGCGAGAAGCCACGACGCATCAGACCAATGGAATTGACACCCGCGTAACACACTGGATGACCCGTACCCGTCTTCACGAACGGTGGAATGTCCTTGTTCACCATAGCACCGCCGCAAATCATCACATGCGCACCAATACGGCAGAACTGGCTCACCGCCGCAAGACCTCCGAAAATCGCCCAATCATCAACGGTGATGTGACCCGCAAGTGTAGCTGCATTGGCCATAATGACATGGTCACCAAGGTAACAGTCGTGCGCCACATGAGTGAAAGCCATCAGCAGGCAATCCTTGCCAACGACTGTCTTGCCACTGGCTGCGGTGCCCTTGTTGACCGTAGCCGACTCACGCACCGTGGTGCCATCGCCGATATAGCAATAGGTGGTCTCGCCTTGATATTTCAAGTCTTGCGGAATAGCCGAAATCACCGCGCCAGGAAAAATCTTACAGTTTCTCCCGATGCGTGCGCCATCCATGATGGTCACATTGGGACCAATCCATGTACCAGAACCGATTTCAACATCCTCGCCAATCCAGGCGAAAGCCTCAATTTTGACATCTTCGGCGATGCGGGCATTCGGATGAATGTAGGCTAAGGGCTGGTTCATGCTTAATATAATAAGGTGTGCTTGATTTTCCTTGCGAAAGAGGTGTTGGAGAAATGTCCGGGTTTCACAGCCGTCACCTTACCCTTGATAGGACGTCCGACCAAAGTGAGGTCACCGATGACATCCAAAAGTTTGTGACGAGCCGGCTCATTGTCGAAATAAAGCTCCACATTATTCAGGATACCGCATTCCTTCACCGTGACTTTCGGCTTCTTGAAGAATGCAGCGATGTGGTCAAGTTCCTCGGAAGAGACATTGCGGTTGACAAATACAATGGCATTAGTCAAGTCGCCGCCCTTAATGAGGTTACGGCTGATGAGAGTCTCCAGTTCATGGAGGAAAACAAACGTACGGCAAGGTGCGATCTCGCATTCAAAGTCCTTGAGGTCATGCAGGGAGGCATGTTGCTCGTCAAGCACTCTCGTGTTATATTTCACCTTCACATCGATTTGGAAAGAATCCGCCGGTTCGATCGTCAACTCGATGCCCAAGACCTCATTCTTATAGGAAATGGGCTCTTCGATAATAAGGTAATTGCGGGGGGCATTTTGCTCGACGATGCCAGCCTGATGAATGGCCTCGACAAAATACTTGGCGCTACCGTCCATGATGGGTGTTTCTTCCACATCGATGTCAATCAGCACGTTATCGACGCCCATACCACGCAACGAAGCCAAAACATGCTCGACGGTATAAATCTTCACGCCACCTTTACCAAGGGTGGTACCACGGGCAGTATCGATGACATTGTCGACGTCAGCTTCAATGATAGGTTGGTTCTCTAAGTCAATTCTACGAAAACGGATTCCAGAATTTATGGGAGCCGGGTTGAAGGTGAGGGTGCCGCACTGACGCGTGTGGAGCCCTGCTCCTTTGACACTGACTCTATTTTTGAGCGTACATTGTTTCTCCATAAAAAATCAAATACGTGGATAACCTTTCCACAAAAAACGTGCAAAGATAGGAATTATTCTATCACCTGCAAAAAAAATCCGCCATCGGGGTCTATTTTACCTCTTTTTTGCCCTTCAACTCAGCTAATTCCTTTTCAAGAGCATCAATTTTTCGAGCCATTTCATCAATGTGGCGGAAGCGGGCATTGGAAACCAAATACTGACGCAAAGGTTGTATTGGTGTTCCCATATACTCCTGATTTTCAGTCCTGATACTACCCATAATACCACTCTGTCCGCCAAATTTTGAGCCATCAGCAATGTTGATATGTCCAACGAAGCCCGACTGTCCACCAACCACACAGTTCTTTCCAAGATGCGTGGACCCGCTGACGCCCACCTGAGCCGCCAAAGCGGAGTTCTCCCCCACTTCCACATTGTGGGCTAAATGTACCAGATTATCAAGTTTCACGCCCTTATGAACGTGGGTGGAGCCCATAGTAGAGCGGTCAATGGTGGTATTGGCCCCGATTTCCACATTGTCCTCGATGACCACATTGCCCACCTGTGGAATCTTCTCATAATGGCCGTCGGGCTGCGGCGCAAAGCCAAAGCCGTCAGCACCAAGCACCACACCAGCATGTAGAATGCAATTCTTGCCCACCACGGTATTACGGTACAACTTCACGCCTGGATACAATACTGTATTATCGCCAATGACGCAGCCGTCACCGACATACACCTGAGGATAAAGCTTGACATTGTTCCCGATTTTGGCGTTTTCGCCCACGAAAGCAAACTCACCAAGATACAGGTTCTCACCGCATTGCGCCGTTGAGGAAACAAATGCCAAAGACGAAACACCCTGTTTGTTCTGGGTCATCTGGTCGTAGAAAGCCAACAACTTGGCAAAGCATGCGTAGGCATCAGGTACGCGAATCAACGTGACCTGAATTGGAGCCGTAGCCTTGAAATCGTCGTTGACGATGACAATGGACGATTGCGTTTCGTAGATATAGTGTGTGTATTTTGGATTGGCCAAAAAACTAATCATGCCAGGGGCACCTTCCTCTATTTTGGCCACGTTCCAGACCTCAGCATTAGGATTGCCTTCCACCTTTCCTTCAAGGATTCCGGCGATTTGGGTAGCGGTAAATTTCATTCCATTGCGTGTTTGATACCGTATAACGGAAAATAGAAGCATTTATTGTTTTAGAAACGGCCATTCGACCCTTCGATAGACATCAGGGGCCACAGGCTCAGGGACCTGCAAAAGTCAAAATCATTGAGCCTATTGAAGCGCTGAATATTATAGCAGCCGTTCAAAATCGCGCTTCAAGACAGCCACGGCCTGTTCGACCATGGGATTGGGGAGTGCCACAAGGCTCTGTGCCAAAATGGAGACGTCCTCCTCGTCCTTCAGTTGTTCGAAAGTCGTATTGATTTGATTGACAAGTTCTTCCTTAGCGTTCACAACAGCATTCCAAGTAGAGTTGGAGACATAGAGCTGCTGGGCGAGGTTGTGCTCAAATTCCTCACGCACATTCTGCAAAAGTTGAAGATGGAATGCTCCTTTCTCCATGCCAGGCGTATAGACACGCTTCACCAACTGGGGCAACTGCACACGCTCGAGATAGAGCAGGAAACGCTCATAGGCTTGCACCTTCAGCGGCATGATAATTCGCAAAGCCTGCACCTTCAGCTCTTTCTTTCCAGTGAAGCGAAGTTCGGCATCTTTCATCTTCGAGAGCCGAAGCAGTATCATCAGCACGGCGACCATCAGCAGCAAGCCAGCTGCCATGAGTATTAAAATGATTAAGTTATTGTCCATAGTTCAGAAATTTGGGTGCAAAAATACGGCTTTTCTTTCAAAAACAAATGCCTCTGCACGAGGTTGTGTGCAGAGGCATTTTGACAATTGGCTCAGACTCAGAAACTCTTCACAGCGCGAATAAGTCTCCTCGTGTCTTTGTTGCCGTTGTAACTTTCGTCTTTGCAGTGCAATTTACCGAAATTATCCATGTACCAAGCATTGCAGACGTTGTATTCGGTCGACGACCAATACTCCCACTCTTCGTTGCTTGAAAAAGGCACACCTCCCATTGCGGAAAGGCTTTCATCCACCTTGTCCAGATTGGCATAGAGGCGTTTCAGCTGACCTAAAGCAGGCAAATACCAACCGTTTTGATAGTCAATGGAGTCAAAAGCTGGGAATTCGATGTCGTATCCACCTTCAACAATTGTCTTGGTATTGGAATGGCCATCCGTGTTTTGAATAGCACTTTGAGCGTTCAAACAATTACGGAGAGGTGTATCTTTGCAGTTGGGTCCCCATGCATACCTGCCAATGTCTTTCAAGCCCACTGCCCAACCATGCTTTCTTGTGCCATCCACATGGAACACCACTCCGACAGGATTATGTTCAGAAAGCACCAGACTGGCGGGACTGACAACGGCACCATCTTCGCAAAGAATGTCGCCTACATGCACTTGAGCATTCACAAATGGCGCTGCAACTGCTATCAGGAGCGCCGTCATTAAATGTTTTATCACTTTTTTACACATAATATCAACTTTTTCCCTTTGGCAAAAGCAAATATTGCGCCAAAATTGTTTCTATTTGGCGACAAAAATAGAAAAAAACAATATACAAAGCCAACAAACAACAAAAAAAACCGAAAACCATTGCCTTGGAAACAAAAAAGGCCTACTTTTGCCCTCCCATTAAACGACAAACAAAGTAAAAAAAGCAAAGAAGTTAATTAACACAACACATAAACATAAATCATGAGCGAAATCATCCTTTCCAAAAGAGTTTTGAACATGGCTGAGTCGGCCACTTTGGCCATGACCAACAAGAGCCGTGAACTGAAAGCCCAAGGCATTGATGTCATCAGCCTGAGCATTGGCGAACCCGACTTCAACACGCCCGAATCGGCTAAGCAAGCCGGTGTCGACGCCATCACGAACAACGACACGCACTACCCGCCCGTTCCTGGTACGCCTGCACTGCGCAAAGCCATCGCCAACAAGCTGAAACGCGACAACGGCCTGGATTACAAAGACACTGACATCCTCGTTTCCAATGGTGCCAAGCAAGCCATCAACAACGTGCTTTTGGCCATCGTTAACGACGGCGACGAAGTCATCATCCCCGCCCCGTTCTGGGTCTCCTACCCTGAGATGGTGAAGTTAAGTGGCGGTGTGCCCGTCATTGTCAAAAGCGACATGGCCCACGACTTCAAGATTACGGCAGAACAACTCGAAAAGGCCATCACACCCAAGACCAAGGCCTTGCTCATCAACACGCCTTGCAACCCCAGTGGCTCCGTCTTCACTAAGGCTGAACTGACTGCTATCGCCGAGGTGCTGAGGAAATACCCCAACATCATCATCATTTCCGATGAAATCTATGAGTTCATCCAATATGAACACAAGCACGAGAGCATGGGACAATTCGATTTCCTGAAAGATCGTCTTGTCATCGTCAACGGCGTGGCCAAAGGCTATGCCATGACGGGTTGGCGTATCGGTTACATCGCCGCTCCTCAAGCCATCGTGAAGGCCACCAACAAGATTCAAGGCCAAATCACCTCCGGTATCTGCACCATCGCACAAGCCGCTGCCGCCAAGGCCATGGAACTCAGCCCTGAGAATTCCAAAGAGATCCAAGACATGTTGAAAGCCTTCCGTCACCGTCGCGACACCTTCGTGAAGCTGCTGAACGAAATTCCAGGTGTAGAGTGCAACACGCCCGCTGGTGCCTTCTATGTCTTCCCCGAAGTAAAGTCGTTCTACGGCAAGACCGATGGCGAGACCGTCATCAAGGGCAGCGACGACCTCTGCATGTGGTTGCTCTACAATGCCCACGTGGCCTGCGTGGCTGGTAATGCCTTCGGCAACGATGACTGCATCCGTCTGTCGTATGCCACCTCGGAGGACAAACTCATCGAGGCCGTGAAGCGCATCAAGGCTGCGTTGACGAAACTGCACTAATTAAAGTCGGCCCTTCGACGGGCTCAGGGACCTTAGCTTTTGCAGGAGTCTGAGCCTGTCGAAGGCCTGTTTTTTTAAACATTGAAACATAATAGCACTATGATCATCTTATCCACCGAGCCCATCCTACCCATCTTCAACCAAGCCATCATTGACTACCATAAGTTCGATGATGTGAACCATCCTTGCGACAATCCTTATGATGAAAAAACCATAGAATGGTACCTTTATAATAAGGTGTGGATTGACACGGTGCAATGGCATTTGGAAGACCTCATCCGCGACCCGAACATCGACCTGGTGGAAGCCTTGGCCTTGAAACGCCGCATCGACAAGTCGAACCAAGACAGGACTGATATCGTGGAGATGATCGACGGGTATTATTTGCTTCTGTTCCAGCGTGTTGAACCGCAGCCCAACGCCACGCTCAACACGGAGAGTCCTGCTTGGGCTATTGATAGGCTTTCCATTCTGCAACTGAAGATTTACCATATGAAAGCCGAAGTGGAACGCACCGATGTCTGCGAGGAGCATAAGGCAAAATGCCAAGCCAAACTAGATGTGCTTTTGGTGCAGAACGTGGATCTTTGCACCGCTATTGACCAGTTGATGGAGAGCTACAAGACGGGCAAAAAGGTGATGAAGGTGTACAAGCAGATGAAAATGTACAACGACCCCGCATTGAATCCTGTGCTTTACGGGCAGAAATGAAAAAACTCCTCATCATACGGTTTTCTGCTTTGGGCGACATCGCCATGACGGTGCCCATCGTCCATGATTTGGCTGTGCAGTATCCTGATTTGGAAATCACTATGCTCAGCCGTGAGATGGCAAGGCCCTTATTTGAGCGAATGCCAAGTAATGTACACTTTTTTGCCGCTGATTTGAACGGTCGCCACAAAGGCTTGATTGGACTCTGCCGACTCTGGCGGGATGCCCGTATGAATGACTTCGACTATATCGCCGACTTCCATGACGTGCTGCGCACCCAATGGCTTCGCGCCGAAGGTTGCCTGCACTGCAAGAAAGTCGCCAAAATCGACAAAGGGCGCAATGGGAAACGGGCTTTAACGCGTGAGAAAAACAAAGTTTTCGTCCAGCAGGCCACCTCTTTTGAACGCTATGCCAAAGTGTTAGAACAATTGGGCTTCCCAACAAAACCACAATTCATAAAGCTCGACTATTCTTCTTTTTGCGAAACGCAAAAAGCGACCAGTGAGGTTTGGGACGGCATCGCGCCGTTTGCCAAACACCAAGCCAAGGTGTATCCTTTGGAAAAGATGGAACAGGTCATCAAAGCCTTGAGCGAAAGAGGGGACACGACCATTTTCCTTTTTGGCGGAGGGAAAGAAGAAAGTGAACAAATCAAAACACTTTGCACCAAATACAATAATGTACAACCCGCCAAGAACCAACATGGTTTGAAAGGCGAACTCGCCTTGATGGGACAACTCGATGTCATGCTCAGCATGGACTCAGCCAATATGCATTTAGCTTCTTTGGTGGGTACGCCCGTTGTTTCCATTTGGGGTGGCACCCATCCCTATGCCGGCTTCTTGGGCTGGAACCAAAAACTTCACGACTGCGTGCAGTTGGAATTGTCATGCCGTCCCTGCTCAGTGTATGGCAACAAACCCTGCATGCGAGGCGACTATATGTGCATGAACGGCATCTCTCCAGAGCACATCCTCCAAAAACTTAGCCTTTACCTGAAATGAGCGTCTCCCCCATCGCCGCCATGTTCGATCGCATCTCGTCCAAGTATGATGCGCTCAACCACCTGCTTTCCTTTAATATAGATAAGGTGTGGCGACGAAAGACCGCAAAAGCAGTTTCTAAAAACACTCCAAAAACCATCCTCGACCTCGCCTCTGGCACTGCCGACTTGGCCATCTTATTGGCGAAACGCAATCCCCAAACCCATATCATCGGCATGGACATTTCAGAGAAGATGTTGGAAATCGGGAAAGAGAAGGTGAAACAGCAACATCTTGAAAACCAAATCGAATTACGTCTTGGCAACGCTTCCTCTCTCCCCTTTGAAGACGCCTGTTTCGATGCCGTCACCGTGGCCTTTGGCATACGAAACTTTGAGGATTTGAGCCAAGGCCTCTCCGAAATCAGTCGTGTCACTAAGTCGGGCGGACAAATCTGTATTTTGGAGTTTTCCATGCCTGAAAGGTTTCCCATCAAACAACTTTACCGCCTCTATTTCAGGCATCTTCTGCCGAGGATTGGAAAATGGGTTTCCAAAGACGAGCACGCTTATTCCTATCTTCCGCAATCGGTGGAACGATTCCCCAAACCCCATGTTTTCCTCCGAATGCTGAACGAAAAGGGTATGGTAAACGGTACAGCAAAACCACTGTCCTTTGGCATCGCCACGCTATACACTTCCTTCAAGAAATGAATCGTATTCCTTTTTTTTCTATTTTTGCGCCCGATTTCTCGCAATAAAAGCGCGCAATCCTCGTTAATTTCACATCAAAATCAAAACATCTTGAAAAAAACGCTGAAAATAGTAGCCGTCATACTGTTGCTCGTTGCGGCGGTCGTTCCTGCACAAGCACAAAGGAGAACCGTTCGCTATCTGCCCAACTATGAAAACGAGCCCTATCATTTTGGTTTTCTGCTGGCGTACAACCAGATGATGTACTCCGTCAAAACGGTGGACAACTACCAAAACATCGCCCAGCCCGCCGACTCCTGGCCAAATGGAAATTACAGCATTCCCAGCACGCAATGCCTGTACGTTTACAATGTGGAGACCCAACAGACTCCAGGCTTCACTGTGGGCATTCTTGGCAGCAAACGCCTCGGAAGGTATTTCGACCTACGTTTCATCCCCTCGCTCAGTTTCAGCGAACGACGGCTGCACTACAACATCGCCGTGAAAGGCACTGACGGTAACACTGATATGAAAGCCATTACCAAATCCATTGGCACCACTTTCGTCGAGTTCCCGCTGAACATCAAATACCGTTCAAAGCGCTATAATAATATCGGCGCCTACGTTTTTGGCGGCATCAATCCGAAACTCGACTTGGCCTCCCAAAAGGACAACAAGGAAACCGATGGCTATGGCAATGAATTCATCAACAACCTCGTCACCAAACGCTTCGACTGCGCTGCCGAGATTGGCACCGGATTCGACATCTACAACCAATGGTTTAGGATGGGCATTGAGGTGAAGATGAGCTATGGATTCATGAACATCGTTAAGAACCCAGCTTTCATTTACACCGCTCCCATCGACAAATTGCGCAACAAACTGTTCCAAGTATCGTTTTTGTTCGAATAAAGAGAAAGAATAAACACTTGTTTATTAGCAAATTACAAAATATTTGACATTTTTTCTCACTTAAACAGTTGTAGGTATCGAAATTTTGTCTACTTTTGCAGCGTCAAAAATGACACGAAGTGGTCTC
>DAIOUZ010000077.1:0-3028 GCA_036759285.1 Candidatus Limiplasma sp.
CCTCGTACATTGCATTGGTTTGGGTTTTTACAGATAGCTGTAATCTGCAATCATTTGTAAGCTTAATTTGGTAGTTTTCTTCTGTTAGTTTTTCAAGTTGTATAATAGAGGAAATTTCGTCGTTAAATTCTTTTGTTTTCAAATAATTACTACTTGTAATTTTTTTGTCATACAAAATCTTTTCCTCTGGTGTTTTTAATTTATACCCTTTCAATATGTTTTTTATTCTTTGATGGGTAACAAATTTGCAAATTCCCAGTGAATCATAATGGTCATAATGCTCAATTACAAGCCTATTAAAGCCCTTTTGTCCATCTTCAAATTCTGCATATATTTTCTTTTCTATTGCATTTTCAGTTGTTTGTTTATTTGGATGGTAATTGTTAAGTATGCCGTAGAATTGAACAAATCTAAGCTTTTGTCTGGCACTTACTTCGTTGTTAGTACACAAAATAAAACTTCGTTTTATTGAATCTTCTTTGTTTAATTCTAACACTGCTTGGGCGGTAGTTCCTGACCCTGCAAAGAAATCTAAAATTATACTTTTCTTTTTAAAGAAAGTCGCTCCTTTTATGATTTCTTTCAACAGGGAGACGGGTTTTGGATAATCAAAATAGTCTTCTAACCCCATAGTGGCCAGTGTATTTACTCCTTCTGCATTTAAGTGTTTAATTACTGAATAAAATTTAGAATAGTCGCTATCAACCCTCCTCAATTTGCCAATAATTGTTTTTCCATTCTCTTTGGGGACAAGGATATATTCATTGTTTTCTATTCCTTCATCAATTTGTTTTTTGAAATCTTCTCCTCTTTTTGACAGAATATCTTCGTAATATAGATTTCCATATTGTCCAAATGTTTCTCTAATTGCATCTTCCTGAATCCAATACTCTAAATCATCAATCATTATTCTTTTTCCGCGGATATCCTTGTCTTTTGCCAATGGCTTTGCTTTCGTAAGATCTTTGGCATATACAAATAAAAGATCATGTCCTTTTACAAGGTATTTTGCCATTCCGCCACCTTCTGCTTTTATTACAGCAAAAATACCCATGCAATTATTTTCTGAAAATACTTCATCTAACAATAGTTTTAATTGGTATGCTTCGTTGTCATCTATGCTTACCATAATAATTCCGTCTTTGGCTAAAACATTTTTTGCAAGTACAAGTCTCTCGTGCATAAAAGAAAGCCATTTGGAATGACGAAACGAATCATCTATTCCGATACGAGTATCATCGTAAGTTAAGCTGTTCTCGGTATTATATGGAGGATCAATATAGATTACATCAACCCTGTCTTTATGGGTTTTCTCCAAAAGTTGCAATGCAGCAAGGTTGTCGCCCTCAATTAAAAAATTCATTTCTCCACCATTGTCAATGAAAAGGTTGGGCTGCTCGGTAAGGACGGGCGTATGTGTCTCAAGAATCTCATCGATATGTTCTCGATGTTGTTCAAAAACGAGACCGTATTTTTTGCCTTTCACATCCTTTGTCAACTCATCCAAGTATTGCAAAAGGTTGCCAGTGTTCTTATCTTGAGATGCAGCTGCAATGTAAGTGCGAATTTGCTGAATCTTGTCCAACAAGTCTTCGCGGTGCTGCTTGGAAATGTTTGTACTCATTATTCCGTGCATTTGGCAGCGTGTGCTTGTCTTTTCAGCAACGGGCAACGACAGAACAGAAAAAGCGCGGATGTTTTCTTATCCACGCTCTTAGGCTCTGGTATGCCCGTGTCAATCGATAAGTCCACGCCCGCGCCAACGCACGAGCGATCGCCGACTTATTCGAGATAGACACCATTACTAAATTTACCAGATTTAAGAGCAGTGCCGAATAAATAGCAAACGCTATGGTTTATAATATGTTAGTTGTTTTGTTACTTTTCTATTTGCTTTATTTAGATTTGTATTTCGGTGTGTTACGTTTGCAAAAATACGGTTTTTCCTTTTCGGTTCACTTTGAACTTGCAAGAAACTTATACATTTTGTTTTGTTGTTTCTTTTTAGTTCAGTAATTGCACATAATAATGAACCTATTGGCAATTCTGTATTTCTTCCAACGGGTTTTATCTATGTGTAGTTCGTTCATTATTTCTTTCCTTTTGCATTTTTCCTCACCAATTTGGCTGTGGTTTTCACGGTCTCCAAATAGGCTTCATCAACGGGCGAGCCCATATTTTTTGCCATCATCGGCAGTTGTTCGGAATTTCCGAACAACTGAATTTTCGTCCAATTCACCTTCGGCAAATATATGCTTGATATGCTCGCTGATATTGGATTTACTGGATTGATACAGAAGAACTAACTGTTGCTGATTCAACCAGACCGTTTCGTTGTCCAATTTCACATTGATCTTTGTCAAACCGTCTTCGGTCTGGTAGATGATGATGTCGCCGGTATTTTCTGCTTTATTTTCCATATTATTGTTTTCTATCAGATAACCAAAATATTAGTTCGTTCATTGCTTCTTGCTATTTTTTTGCGACATCTTTTGCGACATCTTTTGCGACATCTTTTACGACATCTTTTACGACATCTGCGACATTTACACTGCCATCTTGAGGGACATTCGGGGGACATGTCACTTCCCAGTGGCCAGTCTTGTCGGAACCTATGCGTTGGATAAGGCCTAACCGTTTGAGTGTGGCCAATTCACGATAGGCGGTTCGCTCTGACAATTTTAGTTTAGACATGATTTCTTGAGTGGTCAATCCTTTTTTTACACTGCCATTTACACTGCCAACCTCATTCGTGGCAATAGTAATGATGTCGATTATATCTAATTGTCTTTTAGTTAGTTTTGGTATTTTTACACTGCCATTTACACAGCCATTGCCAGTGTCATTTTGAACTCCATCCTGAACTTCGCCACCGTAATTGTTGTTCAAGATTTCGGTGAAGAAAGATTCGTACTGCGAGCGGAAAGTGGGTTGTTTTTCGGTGGAGAAACCAGGTAGTTTGGCGGTTTCGTTGCGGATCTTACGCAAACCGCTGCCACGCTTCTCCATATAGCCAAACTGCGTGAAC
>DAIOUZ010000077.1:3038-7090 GCA_036759285.1 Candidatus Limiplasma sp.
GGAGGTATGCACCATTGGACAAGAATTCCTGAGAAGGGATGTTGATCGCAGGCAGGACAAGCCGGACAGCATCCCTTCTCTGTTGCTGTGCAAAGAGTGCTGAAGCCGGAATCTCCTCTGAGTGTTCACCTTATTCACCGGTTTTCAAGTTAAAACTGCGTGAACACATCTGCCAGAATGGGATTGCGGCGCTTGGAGGGCACCTCGTTCAAATCCCAGCTTTTGGGCTGCCTGCGTTCCACTGATTCCTTAAAATCGCAAGTGGTGTTTTCGCCGTATGTCGTTCTTCCTTCCATATCAAATCAGGCTGTTTAATTCTACATAAAGTTTTTCCCTGTTTTTCTCCCATTCCACCAACAATTCTTCCAACGATTGTTTGGGCTTTTCTTCTTTCACCTCCAACCGCGACACATATTGCGATATATTGAACGTAGCATCGTTCTCCAAAAACTACTCGTTAGTCATCACTTTGGCGAAGCCATGTATGTCTTTGTATTTTGAAATGAAAAAAACGGTGCGCATCATTTGAGGCGCACCGTCTGTCTTGTAAAACTACATCTTCACCATCTTCCTAACAACACATCCCTCATCCGTCCCAATCCTCACCATATAAACCCCACAATCAAGCCCTTCAATCAAGCATTCTGAACCATTAACCGAAAGGCTTTGCACTAATCTTCCATCAATGGAATAGATTTCAACCTGTTTCATGCCTTCGCATTGGATGGTCACGTTGTCTCGGGTTGGGTTGGGGAAAAGGTTGGCGTTCAGCGCGGTTTCTTCAATGCCGTCCCAAGTCGGAACCGCATTGACGGCAGCCAAGGCATCCACGCGGCCCACGCCGGTGACATTGCTCTTGGTGGGTGTCAGTTTGACGGAGGTCTCTTCAAGGATTTGGCAGATTTGCGCGGGCGTGAGTTCAGGGTTCTTTTCCAGCATCAGGGCGACGATGCCCGCCACGCATGGCGTAGCTTGCGAGGTGCCGTCCATGGAGGTATAGCCGCTGGTGTTTTCGTAGTCCAACGACTTGATGCTCACGCCGGGGGCGCACACATCGGGGCGGATGAGGCCGATGCCGGGGTTGTAGGCATAGTCGCCAAACTCGGTGTCTTGCCATGTGACAGGGCCTTGCGAAGTGAAACCGGCGGCAACGTCGTTGTAGTTCACGGCACCGATGGCCATCACGCAACTCAAGGGACCGGGATTGGCCATTTGGTCGGGGTCGAGGTAAGGCGGAGGACAACTGGCCGGCACGCGCACGTTGTTCGGTATGGGGGCGTAGAACTGGATCTGACCTTCGTTGCCTGCGCAAACCAAGGCCACAATGCCTGCATCCAAGATGGCTTCACAGGTACGGCGCAAGATTTCCTTGTCCGCAACCCCGGCATTGACCATGCCCAACGACATGCTAATCAAGTCGCAGCCATGCTCGACGGACCATTCCATGCCTCCCGCGATGTTCACCGCGCCGCCAAAGCCATCAGCCTTGATGCTCTTGACGCACATCAAAGTGGCTTCAGGTGCGATGCCCGTCAGCGAGCCTGCCGTGCCGTCGCCTAATACCGTTCCGGAACAATGCGTCCCGTGACCCATGTCATCCATCGGGTCGTTGTCGTCGTTCACTATGTCATAGCCGTGGTGCGGAAACTCCTCACCACCGTCCCAAAGGTGGTCGGCGAGGTCGAGATGGTCGTAGTTCACTCCTGAATCGACGACGGCAACCACGACACCTGCACCTGTGTAGCCCAATTCCCACACTTGGTCGGCCTTCACTTGGGTGATGTTCGGTGTGGTTTCACGCGTTGCGGAAGCAGGTTTCGGCGTCTCGCCTTCGGGAATCCATTGGTGCTGGGTATTGAGGCTAATGATTTTAATGTCAGTACGTTCTGAAATATTAAGCAAAGCAGATTTTGTAGCATCAAAATACAGCGTATTGGCTGACCAAAGGCTACGAACGGAAGAAACCATGCCATGTTGCTCCATTTCGGCGAGGACACATCTCAGGTCATGTTGCGAAGCCTTAGAGAAGGCTTTCAACTCATTGACGACGAAGTCTCTACGCTCGGCTTTCGTCGGGAAAAAGTCGGCACGACGGGTCAATTGGGAGCGGTCGTATTGCGCTTTCATAATCACAACGACTTCGATTCGCTCGTCGTCACTACGGCGGTTCATTTCTTGGCTCAACAGCGGATCGAGGCAGCCTTGGGCAAAACCCATCATGCAGGCCAACAACAGAATGGAAACCAGGGCAATTCTTTTCATGGTTTTATAGTTTTACGATTTTGTTTACGATAACCCTATTTTCCGCTTCAATCCTCACAAAATAAACCCCGCTTCCTAAACCATCAAGTTGGTATTGAGCATTGTTTACTTGTATGGTTTTCAGTAGTTTTCCATCAATGGAGAACACCTCAATCAGCCTCATTCCTTCACAAACGATGGTGAAACTGTCATGCGAAGGGTTCGGGAAAATCGAGGCTTCGTTTTCTTGCAAGCTTTCGGCCACTTCGTCATATCCGCTTTCCATGCAATTGACGACAAATGAAAATGGCGAATTCATGCCACCTTGATTTTGGTAAATGACATCGCCTTCCTCATAAGCGACCTCAAAACTGACATCCCAATCGAAGCCAGTGGAGTGCCAAGTGAGCGTGATTTGTGAGTTTGTCGTCACTTCGCGGATGTAGGTGAGTGAGGTCCCGCTGGATATGGTCATTTGCTCAGGTGTTGTTCCACCACCGTAATCGACGGAAAGATAGGAGCCATACCAGCCGTCGCCCCATGCGTCATGTAGCGTGAAAACGATGTTGCAAGTGGTTTTGTAGTCGTAGCCAAGCCAAGTCTGTTTTCCTTCTGCGTCCACAAGGGTGAGTTTGAGCGGAATCATGCCGTTGGCAGGTGCCTCGGCGCTTAGGGAAACATGGAAATCCGCATAGTTTTCGCCGGATTCCTCTATCGTTCCGAACGGCTTTTGTGTTTCATGGATGGAAAGGAACTCACTGTCGGTGGAAAGTGTCCCAACCAACGACGAAGCCGGCAAGTTGCCGATATTTTCCACAATAACGCGCAAGTCGGCGGTCTCGCTCGGCTCAAGCAGGCCGTTGCCGTTGTCGTCATTCAGGGCTGTGATTGCGGCGATGTTCAGCACATAGCCATAAACCTTGAAATTGAGGCTGAATCGGCCTATCAGGAGGTCCTCGTCAAAGACATCGCAAGTGAAACGGAGGTCTTCATTGCCGATGGCGGCCTCGCTGACCTCGAAGGCAAAAGCGTTTTCAATTGTGAGGGTTTGATGGGGGCCAAACGCAGGAAACTGCACCATGCTGCTTGTGATGGCGACTTTGTCTGAATTGGTCGAGAGCTGTGCCGTGAGGTTATTGAGGGATTCGTCGGTGTCGTTGAGCAAGGTCAGGTCGATGGTGGCGCTTTCTCCCGGGTTGATTTGGTGGTCGTTGTTGCCTTGCGGGTCGTTGATTTGGCATGACACCATCGACAATGGGCCAGCCACCACCGCTTCGACGGCGGCCAAGGCATCAATACGGCCAAAGCCTGTGACGTTGCTTTTGGTTTCGGAAAGCGGTACGGCGGTTTCCTCTAAAATGCGGCAGATTTCTGCCGGAGTGAGGAAGTCGCATTTGCAGAGCATCAGCGCGATGGTGCCTGCCACGGCAGGGGTTGCCTGCGAGGTGCCGCTCATGGTGTTATAGGCCGGCGAGAGACCGAAATGCAACGACTTGACGCTCACGCCCGGGGCGCACAGGTCGGGGCGGATGAGGCCGATGCCGGGATTGTAAGGGTAGTCGCCAAACTCGGTGTTTGTCCAAGTGACGGGACCACGCGAGGAAAAAGCGGCCGGAGCGTCGTTGTTGTCAACGGCTCCAACGGTGATGGTGCAACTCAACTCGCCCGGATTCTCCATCTGAACGGGGTCCATATAAGGTGGAGGGCAACTGCCGGGAACGCCCACATTGTTGGGGACAGGATACATTCCCGTGTTGCCATCGTTGCCGGCGGAAACGGTACCCACAAGACCTCCAAGCTTCTGTCTGACG
>DAIOUZ010000077.1:7100-12499 GCA_036759285.1 Candidatus Limiplasma sp.
CCACAATGCCTGCGTCCAAAGCGGCGTCGCAGGTGTGGCGCAGCAAAGTGCGCTCGGCTATCGTGGAATTAGGGATGCCAAGCGACAGGCTGAAAAGGTCGCATCCATGTTCGACGGCCCATTCTATGCCAGCCGCGATGCTGGCTGCAGAGCCGCCGCCATATTCGTCCAAACACTTGACACACATCAGCGTGGCATCAGGTGCAACGCCCGTTTGCGAACCTGCCGTGCCGTCGCCGCACACCGTTCCGGCACAATGCGTCCCGTGTCCCATGTCATCCATCGGGTCGTTGTCGTTGTTGTAAACATCGTAGCCATGGTGCGGAAACTCGCTGCCGCCATCCCAAAGATGGTCGGCCAAGTCGACATGCTCGTAATTGACACCCGTGTCGATGACAGCCACCACGATGCCTTGTCCCCGATAGCCCAACGCCCACACCTCATTGGCACGCACCCGAAGCACATTCGTCGTGATTTCTCGCGTCGAGGAGGCCGGTTCCATGGCGGTGTCACCCAAGCAGTAATGCTTTTGGTTGAGGCTGATTAGGGCAATGTCGTTGCGCGAGGCAAGGTCAAGGATGGCCGATTTAGTAGCTTTGAAATACAAGGCATTCGACATCCACAAAACGTTTGGCTCGGTCACGATTTGTTGCCTTTCCATTTCCGAAAGGACACGTTTCAAGTCGTACTGAGAAGCCTCCGCGAAAGCCTTCAACTCATTGACTACAAATGTTCTGCGCTCGGCGCGTGAAGGATAATAATCGGCGCGACGGCACAACTGCGTGCGGTCGTATTTCGCTTTCATCAGCACGACGACTTCGATTCGCTCGTCGTTGCCTCGTCGGTTCATTTCTTGGTTCAGTAACGGGTCGAGGCAGCCTTGGGCAAAACCTATCATGCAGGCCGACAACAGAATGGAAATCAGGGCAATTCTTTTCATGGTTTACAATTTTACGATTTTGTTTATGATGACACCGTTCTCAGTGTCGATTTTCAATAAATAAACGCCGTTCATCAAGCCTTCGATACGACACTCGTTTCCATTCACTTCGATGGTTTTCAGCAACTTGCCATCGACAGAGAATACGGAAATTGCTTGGATTCCTTCGCACGCAACGGTGAAATCGCCCGTGCTCGGATTGGGATAGACTTGCGCTTTGCCTTGTTTTTCTTCAATCCCGTCGTAATCCACGGCATTCACGGCAGCCAAGGCATCCAAAAGGCCTGAGCCGAAGTCATTGCTCTTGTGCTCGGTGAGTTTTACAGCGGTGCTTTCAAGAATCTCGTCGATTTGCGCGGGCGTGAGTTCGTGGTTTTTGGAGAGCATCAGTGCAATGGTGCCAGCCACCAAAGGCGTGGCCATCGAAGTACCGTCCATCAAGGTGTAGCCGTCGGTGGTGTTGAAATCCAATGACTTGATTTGTACACCCGGAGCGCAAATGTCGGGGCGGATGAGGCCGATTTCTGTCGTGCTGCCCGCCGTATAAGGATAGTCGTTATATTCTGCCACATCAGTCCATTGCGAAGGACCTTCGGACGAGAACGCGGCAATGGCGTTGTTGTAATTCACCGCGCCCACACAAATCACGCAACTTGTTCCGCCTGCATTAACCAACTGGTCTTCATGCAGATGCGGCGGCGGACAGTCGCCCGGAGTATAGATGTTGTTCGGCACGGGCACCATGAACTGCATTTGTCGGATGTTGCCTGCACAGGCTGCCACCACCACGCCTGCCGCCAAAGTGTTGTCGCAGGCTTGGCGCGTCATCAGTTTCTGTGCAGGGTTGGGTTGGGGTCGGCCCAACGACATGTTCATCAAGTCGGCACCATGCTCCAAAGCGAACTGCATGGCGGCCACCCAATGGGTCTCCTCGCCAACGCCATCGCTGTTGAAGGTTTTCAAAGCCATGATGGTGGCCTCAGGAGCGATGCCTGTCTGTGAACCGGAAACTCCTGTGCCACAAATGGTTCCAGCCACATGGGTGCCGTGTCCGAAGTCGTCTGAAGGGTCGTTGTCGTGGTAGTAAAAGTCGTAGCCGTGATTGGGATATTCCGCGCCGCCGTCCCAAAAGCGACCGACCAAGTCGGCATGGTCGAGGCGGATGCCCGTGTCAATGACAGCAATCAAAACACCTGCGCCCATGTAGCCTTGTTCCCACACCTGCGGCGCATTGACTTGCAGCAGGTTTTGGGTGATTTCGCGCCCATTGCCTCTCGGGGCAGGCGTGGCCTCATTCTCAAAAATCCATTGGGTTTCTTGGCAGTGGTAAATCGTCATAATGCCGCGCTGTTGCGCCAAGTCGTTGATGGCCGTTTTGTTGGCCTTGCAACTGACGCAATTCACAAGCCAAAACTGTTGAATCTCGTCCACCATGCCGTTGCGCTCCATCTCGTTCAATAGTCCAACCAACTCATATTGAGTGGTTTCGGACTGACGTTTCAAGGTTTCGATGACAAATTGCCGCTTTTCCTGTTTGGAGCCGAAAAACTCAGTCTCACGAAGCAAAGCCATCGCATCAGATTGCTCTGACAGGAGGATGACAACCTTTGTTTTCTCTTCATTGCTAATACGTTGCATCTCCGCTTCAAGTTCGGGGTCGATGACGGGCAAGGCGGCGAAACTGGCGAGGCCAAGGCAAAAGGCCAAAACGGTGAATAGGGTTTTCTTCATAGCAAGTGTTTTATGGTTATTATTCATTTGAGACTTTCCAAAAAGGAGTCTTTTAATGGATTAAGGTGCAAAAATAGTGAAAAAAATAACATTTTTGTAGAAAAGTATGTTATTGCCGATACTTTTTCCCCTGCCAACTGACTCTTTCTTCCATCCGTTTTTCAATGCGGCTCAGTACCTCGTCATAGCGCAACTTCATCCAAGGCTCGCTGACGAGATAACGCGGTGGCACCTCACCCGCAAAACGCTCGATGACGATGTTTGGATTTAGGCGTTCGGCAAAGTCGATGACAAAATCGATATATTCCTCCAAGTCAAAGAGATGGAAATGCTCGGGGTGTTCAAGGTATTCCTCGGCCATTTTGGTGCCCTTGAAGATTTGCAGCTGGTGGAATTTGACCGTGGTCAAAGGCAGTTGCGAGATGATGTCGGCGGCATCGAGCATCATGGCTTTGGTTTCTCCAGGCAAGCCAAAAATGAAATGCGCTCCACAAGGGATGCCATAGTCGGCGGTCATGCGGATGGCCTTCTCTGCCGTGGCGAAATCATGTCCTCGGTTGACGCGTTTCAAAGTCTCATCATAAACGCTTTCCACACCGTATTCCAACATCACATAATGTGTCTTTTGTATCTCGTTGAGGTATTGCAAAAGTGGTTCGTCCACCAAATCCGGTCTTGTCCCAATGACGATACCGACAATTCTTGGTGTTTCCAAGGCTTTTGAGGTCATGTCATTCCTAGGCGGGAATTGCGGGGAGTGGGAATCTATGGCCTCAAAAGCCTGTTCGTAGATGCTTTTCAACTCCTCCAGCGGCTTATAAGTATTCGAAAAAGGCTGAAAATAAGCCAAATATTTATTCGCCCTGCGATAGCGCCGTTGGTGAAACGCTATGCCTTCCTCAATTTGCTGCTTGATGGACTTCTCAGGCCGACAATACGACGGGTTGAAAGCCTCGTTGCTGCAAAAAGTACAGCCTCCCGTGCTGATTTTTCCATCCCGGTTGGGACAACTGAAACCTGCATCAATGCTGATTTTCTGCACCCGTCCACCAAACTGCTTCGTGAAGTAGTTGCTGTAGCTGTTGAAACGTCTGTTGTCGCCCCAGGGGTAAATCATAATATTTTGTTTTTGTCACAAAACTATCAAAACCAGCAAAACCTTTCGTTGCAGTATGGGAAAGCTGCCAACCAGCGGCTTTCCTGCGGCCACCCGGTTGGGTAGGCCGCTTCACAAATATCTAAAGAGTTTTGCATGTTTTGTATGTTTTGTGATGATTATTTGTTGGGGTTAAAATAATCGGGATTGTTCAAGAAATGCTCATCTGTCAAGGTGTTCAGAAATGCCTTCAGTTGGACTTTTTCCAAATCGGTGAGCTGCACGCCGCCGTCCATCACATGGTGCATCAGCGGATTGATGTTTTCGGAATCCTTTACGCCTTCGCTGTAAAAGTCGATGACCTCATCAAGGGTAGTGAAACGTCCGTCGTGCATATAGGGTGCCGAAACGGCGATATTACGTAGGGTAGGGGCTTTGTAGGCACCTTTGTCCCAATGGCTTCCCGTAACGGCAGAGCGGTCCTCCGGGTCGTTGAATTCGTCGTCTAAGCCGTTGTTGTAGAACAGGTTGGTGGTCATCAGGGCCAGACCGCCGCCACCGTGGCAATGGAAGCAGTCGGCGCCATCCTCGGTGCAAAATAGTTCATACCCGGCTAACTCATCTTCAGTAAGCTCTTCTTCACCAAGCAGATAACGGTCGAACTTGCTGTCGGCAGAGACCAAGCTTCTTACAAATTGCGCAATAGCGCGCTCCACATTGACAAAAGTAATCTCACGGCTACCGAAGGCCTTGTAAAACAGCTCGGGATAGTCGTTGGTCTTTTGTAAGTATCTGACCACCTGATTGGTGTCGGCATTGATTTCCACCGGACTCGTGACGGCTGCCAAAACCATATCCTCCAAAGTGGCCACACCTCCGTTCCAACCCAAGCCAGTGCGGTTCCAGGCCAAGTTGATCAAAGGCAGCATAGCATGGTGGGTATTGGTTGGGGCACCAAACTCAAAGTTGTGCTCTTGGTGGTGGCATGAGGAACAACTGCGGATACCGTCAGTGCCATCGCGACCCGAAAGACGCGGATCGTAAAACAGTTTTCTGCCTAAAGCCACACCTTCCTCGGTCATGGGGTTGTCGGCAGGGATGTTGTTTTTCGATGGAAAATAGTAAGGCTGGGGAAGCTCATAAGCTGCTGGCGAATAATGGTATTCCTCTGGTTTGCATGCTGCAATAACCAACAGCAAAACAGCAGCCAGCATCCACCCGCCTTTGATTCTCTTCGCAAACATCATCCAATCCAATTTTAAATCTTTGAATCTTTGAGTTTTAAATCCTGCATCCTCTCCTTCACGCTTTCCCAACTCCAAAAATGGGGTTTTGGCGCAGCCTTCTGCATCGCGTTTTTGAACTTTTCTGCCAGTTTATTGTCTTTTTCCATATCTGTATTGTTTTTGTTTTCAGTTGGTTTCCCAATTCTAAACACGTCTTTCCCGTTGCCGTTGAGTAGCCGTTGCGCGGTTTGGTTCTGCATGATATGGCTGCCAAAATCGTTGAAGTCAATCGTATGGGGATTGCGGAACCAGTTGTCAATAACCATCGTTAAGTCAAGTTGGTTTTTGGCATTTGCTGTTACCTCAAAATCAATGGGCAATTCGACAATGAAGAAGTTTTGGTAGA
>DAIOUZ010000077.1:12509-13923 GCA_036759285.1 Candidatus Limiplasma sp.
TCGTTTTGCCCGATGCCGAGATGGATGGCCAAAGGAGCAAGTCGGCCTTCTTCATTGATGTATTTTCCATTCAGTTTCATGTAGTGGTAGCCACCGCCCAACACGTCGGGCCAAAACATCTCCGACTCGGGTGGGTCGTTGAAGAGGCCGGTTCGGTTGTCGGTTTCGTCCAATCCAAAGGTGAAACGGAGCGTGGCATAGTGTCCAATAGGCAATGGTCCTGCATGCAGCGTTTGCGATTCTGGGATGTTAGTGTCGATGTAGAAAACACGGCTGATGTCCAACGTGTCGGAAAGGCTGCGTTGATGGAGCATGACCCAGTCGCCTGCCTCATTTTTCAGCGCTATGTTGGAGAGGAACCATTGGATCTCAGTAATGAGGAATTGGTTTCCCGCTTCGTTTTCAAAACATAACGAGTCTGTAATCAAAGGTTTGCCGTTGATTTCATAGCCGATGCTGAGGCTGACTTCTGCCTTTTCGTTAGGTTTTGTGCAGGCCACAGCCAACAAAGCGAACAATATGACAAACAGTCTTGGTTTCATGACTGATAAATTTCGGTTGCGAAGATACAAAAATTCTGCCAAAATGCTTAACTTTGCCGCTCAAAACGAGAAAACTATGGCAGAATTTAAGATTGGCGACAAAGTGAATTTCCTCAGCACCGTTGGCGGTGGAAAAGTCACGAAGATAATAGATTCCAGAATGGTAATGGTTGAGGTAGAAGATGGCTTCGAAATCCCGACCTTGATTACGGATTTGGTATTGGACTATCGTTCGATGCCTGCGCCTACAAAACAACAGGAAACCGTCGATAAGGTCCAGAAAGAAGTTCAGGGACAGGAACTTCTGAAGCAACAGCAGGCCGAAGAAGCCCGAAAAGGAGGCTTGCGCCGTTTCGCGAAAGAGGCGGAGAAGGAAGGTATCTACATGGCTTTTGTGCCCCACGAGCAACAATGGCTTCTTACGGGTCCATTGGATGTGGTGCTGGTCAACCATACACCTTACGAAATGCTTTATACCTTCACCATCAAAGAGGAGGACAAGTTCGCTAACGTGGATTTCGGTCAAGTCGACAAATACGAGAAAATCGTCATTGAGACCATCTCTCGCGATGACCTTGAATATTGGCTCAACGGTGTGGTGCAAGCTATTTTAACCGCTGAAACTTCAGATTGTGTGCTGCTTCCGTTGAATGCACCTTTCTCGTTGCGCCCTGGACGGTTTTACAAGGAGGGCAGTTACCTGCCTTCAGGCATCTTGGGCGAGAAGTCGGTGATGATCTGCCTCTCCGAATTGATTGCACTGAAACACGGCGACAGCGATTTCACCAAAATCATGAAGGAAGGCATTGGCTCACAGGCTCCTGCAAAGGATTTGGTGAAGAAAGAAGCACCCATTGACAAGCATCGTGTGG
>DAIOUZ010000078.1:0-10225 GCA_036759285.1 Candidatus Limiplasma sp.
TGTCGATGAGTTGGGCGATGGCTTTGCTAGGATAAGGCCACAGGGTGATAGGACGGAGCAGACCGACTTTCAGACCGGCGGCGCGACCGAGTTGCACCGACTTCTGGGCGATACGGGCGCTGGAGCCGTAGGCGACGAACACGTATTCGGCATCGTCGCAGTCAATCATTTCGTAGCGGACTTCGTTCTTGGTCACTTCATCGTATTTGCGTTGAAGGGCGCGGTTGTGCTCTTCCATGCGGGCGGAGTCGAGGTCCAAGGAGGTGATGACGCGGTGTTGCGTGCCACGCTTGCGGCCGGTGAGAGCCCAAGGATACTTGGCTTTGATTTCCTCTTCGGTGAGGCGGGCTTTCTGCTCGGGCAGAACGACCTTTTCCATCATTTGGCCGATGGCACCGTCGGAGAGGATGCACACTGCCATTCTGTACTTGAAGGCCAGTTCGAAGCCCAGCGGCACGAAGTCAGCCATTTCCTGGACGGAAGCAGGGGCGAGGACGATGTTACGATAGTCGCCATTGCCACCACCCTTGGTGTTCTGGAAATAGTCGGCCTGTGAGGGTTGGATGGTACCCAGACCCGGGCCGCCACGGACGACGTCGGCGAAGACGCAAGGCACTTCGGCGCCAGCGATGTAAGCCAAACCTTCTTGCTTCAGGCACACGCCTGGGCTTGACGAGGAGGTCATGACGCGCTTGCCAGCAGCACCAGCGGCGTACACCATGTTGATGGCTGCCAATTCACTTTCAGCTTGAAGAACGACCATACCGGTGCGTTCGTAAGGGTTCTGTTCCGACAGATACTCGATCACTTCCGACTGGGGGGTGATAGGATATCCGAAATAAGCATCGGCGCCGCAGCGGATGGCGGCTTCGGCCAATGCCTCGTTACCCTTCATCAGTTTTAATTCTCCCATTATGTAAGATTTTTTTGATTTGTTAGACAATTGGTTGGATTACAGGGCTTTTTTGTAGACCTTGATGACGCCGTCGGGGCAGGTGATGCCGCAGCTCGCGCAGCCTATGCAGGCTTCGGGATTGGCCATAAATGCGTAGTTGTAACCTTTTCCGTTTACTTCTTTTGCCAGTTCGATGACTTTGCATGGGCAGGCTGTGATGCATACGCCGCAGCCTTTGCAACGCTCGATGTCAACGACGATGGCTCCTCTGAATTTTGCCATATTGATTTGATTTTAGAATTTGTTGTGTTCTGTTTTTAATGAGCCACGAAATTAGGGAATTTTGGGCAAACATTGTTCGACTTTTCGTTTTATTTCGGGGTAAAACGATAATTTAGATTGATTATAAACAATCTAATCGGTCCACAAAATGTTTTTACCGTGCAACTAAAATAAGGAGCAAGGTGTAAAGAGTCAATCTTAAGACCTGAAATTAAAGTAATTGTCCAACGTTGGCGATTCTATTATTGGCGATTTTGATGTATTCCTCGGAAATATCATATCCAACGAATCTTCTCTTGTTCTTTAAAGCGGCGACGGCTGTGGTACCACTTCCCATAAAGGGGTCTAAGACCACGTCATCTTCAAAACTATAGAGATTGATCAACCTATGAGGAAGTTCTTCGGGGAATGGTGCGGGATGGTTGACGCGTCTTGCACTTTCTGCATTCATCTTCCAAATGCTTTTAGTCCAATCCAAGAAATCTTCCTTTTTGATGGTGTCTTTCCCCTTTTTTCGGCTCATGCATCCTTTGCTGAACACAAGGATGTATTCATGCACATCTCTTAAGATTGGATTTGCAGCACTTTGCCAACTGCCCCAAGCGCAAGAACCTCCAGATGAAGCCGCTTTATCCCAAATGATTTGTCCTCGATAGTTGTATCCGATGTCAGCCATAATCCGTCCAACGTAATCCGTCAAAGGGATATAAGGTTTCCTTCCCAAATTGGCGACATTCACACAAGCTCTTCCGCCATCAACCAACACTCGGTATGTTTCGCGCATTACATTATCCAATAAATGTAGGTAGTCTTGCAATGTGAGGTTTTGGTCGTATTCTTTGGTGACATTGTAAGGGGGAGAGGTAATCATTAAGTGGATGGAATTATCCGGTAATTCTTTCATGTCCTCTGAAGAATGAGCGTAGATTTTGTTTGCTACGTCATTGCTCAAATGATTTTCTGTCTTGTCCTTTGCTTCAATCAATTGTATGCCTTGATACAAGTTTGATTGGTAAAACTTGTCGGCGTTATGGCCAACTCTTGCCGAAACGCCGAATGATGAAGTCTTTGTTCCTTTTTTCATAAGTTCAGCATTTCGATGAATCGTTGTCCTTTTAACTCGTCAGTGGTTTCCGCATTGGCAATAGAGATAATTCTACCCAAATCTTTGTTGCTCATCATGGAACTGAAATAGTTCATGTTAGCGTTTAATATCTGGTCAATATAGGTCTCGATTTGATTGGGAGAGTCGAATGTCTCAAACCCTTTCTCAGGCGTTTCCTTGATAAACTCTCGGTTGGTGGGGTTGGGGTATAGTGAAATGAATTTTTGAATCACGCCGCTTTGTTTTAGGCAATCAACCTTGTCAACATAGTTCTTTGTGATAGGTGAATTTCCGAGAATGACAATTGGAATTTTCTTTGCTTTTGAACTGTCAACACGCAAGTTGATGGATTTTCCGATGGCTTTCAGCATGCTATCGGATCGGAGCAGAGAAGGATTTCCTTTGTGAGAGTAATAATCGCCGCAAAATTCAAATTCCTCGTCGTCATTATAGAAGTAATTGTTCACGATCCCCATCTTGATTTCAAAAATCAATTTGATATTCTCGGGTCTTTGGATAGTGCTGGCAGATGTGCAGAAAGCCAAATCGGCGGCGCTTTGCCTTGATAATCCTATTTCTTCGCAAACGACACCATTTACAGCATATAGATTGTTGTGTCGTGCGATTTGAGAAAACAGGTCTTTGCACCATTTTTCCGTGTTTGTGCCGATGAGCGCATTCCTTGAATTAGGAACATTGACTCTTGAGTTGTCTGTTTTAGGTTGAAAGGCATAGTATCTGCCTCTGACTCTCATCATCAAATTTTCAATGCTCGAAATGTTGATGGCGTCATTGAAAAAGTTTAGTTCGTCTTGTTTGGACCACATGCGTTATTATTTTGGAGCGGTCGCCTATTTTTCATATCCGGTCTCTACGGCCAATAAAAAAACTGCGGGCAAACTTGCTCGCAGTGTGGCCGTAGGAATATGCCAGAAAAAAGACAAGTCGCCCGCATTAACGGAGCGTTTTGCTTGCTTCTTTTTTCTTTTGCATATTCATGAAATTTCCTACGTTTCACTGCGAATAGACAAATAGCAAACGCTATGGTTTATAATATGTTAGTTTTGTTCTTTTGCTTTAATCGGTTTTGTAAATATTTTGATTTGTTGCAAAAATACAGCTTTTTCTGGAATAGTGATGTTTTTTCTTCATCATTGTCGTAATCTGCGTCTTGCAGATTGACCATTTTCACCATTTACTTCTCGCAAATGAAAACATTACTTCCTCGACTGAGAGATGCAGTCGTTGACAATGTTTTTTTGACAGCGAGGCAAAAATGCCTCAAATGAATCTTAATCTGCAAAAAATAATAAAAAATTCGCAAAAAATGCGAACTTTTGAGAAAAAGTATTATTTTTGCACTTGAAAATCATGCTGCAAAATGGAGATTGTATTTGAAAAAGACTATCTGCGTGAACTTTACTATGACGGCAAGACCAGCGACAAACAACATCGTTACCAGCCGCAAATCGTGAAGAAGTACGTTCGTGTGGTCAACATCCTCGACTCGGTGGATAAGACGGCAGATTTGTTTCGCTTCCGTGCCCTGCATTATGAGAAATTGGTAGGCGACAAGGCTGGGTTGGAGTCGGTGCGCGTCAACGATCAGTATAGGATTGAGTTCAAGTCGTCGGCAGAGGGCAGCATCACCATTTGCAATATTATAGAATTGTCAAACCATTATCAATAAAGGAGGAACAATCATGGGAAACTTAGGTTACGGAGCCTATCCGACACACCCGGGAGAGGTGTTGAAGGACGAGATTGAGGAACGCGGCATCAGCCAGCGCCAGTTGGCGGAGAGCATGGGCTTGACCTATTCCGTGGTCAACGAGATTTTGAACGCCCGTCGCCCGTTGACGGCAAAGACCGCCTTGATGTTTGAGGCTGCTCTTGACGTGCCTGCCGATTCATTGATGTATCTTCAAACGAAATACAATATGCAGATGGCACGAAAAGATGCTTCTATTATGGGCATCTTGAAAGGAATCAGGAAGGTTGCTGCAGCTCTTTGAACTGTAAAATGATAAACACAAAAACAGGGACGCAATCAATGCGTCCCTACTCTAAATTTTTACTACAAAATTTCGCTTATTTCACGGGATGATCCTTGGCAAACGCCGCCAGGCGCTCGGCCAGAATCGGAATCTCTTCCCTTTGAATCAGTGACGTGCAGGCACGGATGCCTTGTTTGGTGCTGCCGCAGGTGTCCAATGAGATGCCGGAGATGCCGTAATAGAGCATTTCTTCCACGAGGTCGGCGCCTGTGAAGCCTGGATAGCAGAAGGTGAAGTAGAAACCATCAGCGATAGGCTCACCACAGTCTTCGTCATAGGTGATGTAGAATCCATTGTCGGTGAAGGCTTTCTTCATCAATTCGGCTTTGCGGCCATACTCTATGACATCGTCGCGGTAGCGGTAGGTGCCATCGTTGACAGCCTTCATCACGGCAGCGAGGGCATATTGTGCCGAGTGTGAGGTGCCTGAGCTCAGCGGGTGTAAGGCGCCAAACAGGATGGCTCTCAAGAAGATTTCCTGTCCGCAGAAGGCTTTCAGGTCAGGATAGTGACGAGCAGCTAGTTTGTTGCTGATGCCGAGGATGGCGCAGCGTTCGCCAGCATAGCTGAAGGCCTTGGAGCTGGAGATCATCAAGATGTAATTGTCGGTGTATTTGCCCACGGTGGGTTGGAATGGGGCTTCACCTGGATGGCTGTAGTCCTTGCGGAAGTCCATGCCGAAATAGGCGAGGTCTTCCATGACGATGACATTGTACTTGTTGGTCAGTTCGCCGATGATGCGCAACTCCTCGTCGGTGAGGCACACCCAAGTCGGGTTGTTGGGGTTGGAGTAGAGCAGGCTGTGGATGTTGCCTTTGCTCAACACTTCTTCCAATTTGGCGCGCAGCTTCTCGCCACGGTATTCATAGATGTCGAAATGCTCCATTGGGATGCCCAGCACCTTGTTCTGGAACTTATGGACAGGGAAGCCTGGGTCGATGAAGAGCACGGTGTTCTTCTTGACGTTGGTGTGGCCTGCAATCATGAAGGAGGCAAAACCACCCTGCATGGAACCGACGGTGGGGATGCAGTTGGTGGCATCCACGTCGAGGTCAAGGAAGTTCTTGATGAAGCGCGAGGCTTCTTTCTTTAAAATAGGTGCACCGTCGATGGGCGGGTAGTTGGCGGCCACGCCGTCTTGCAAAGCCTTGATTTGGGCTTCGACGCCCACCTTGGCAGCGGGCAGACCGGGGTTGCCGATCTCCATGTGGATGAATTTCTTGCCGCAGGCGGCTTCGAGGTCGCGAGCCAACTTGTTGATTTCACGGATACCAGCCTTGCCGATGCAGGGCAGACCGCTTTCTGCAAAGAGTTTCTTCGCTAAATCTTGGGGTACGATATTGTATTGCATCATATCTGTTTTGAAAAATAATACTCGTTTTGTTTGGAACGGCAAAGTTAGGGTTTTAGTTTGATATGTGCAAATAAAAATGATAGAGACAATAGAAATATAGTGTGTCTTCTTTACCCAATCTTATCAATACAAACATCTCCGAATACTTATCTGGATGAGTAGTAATGAAAAGTGATATAGATCGCCCAAAACGTACTCACTGACCATTGGCAAAGAAACCGTGCAGGAACAATATCTTCTTCATCCTTTTGTCCATGTCATTTTGATGTGAGGGATACCGTCGAGCATGAAGGTCTCGGATGACTGCTTGAATCCCACTCCTTCATAGAAACCTTTGGCATACTCCTGCGCCTCAATATCTATGCGTGTGGCATCGAAATGTTCAATTGCTGCGTCGATGGCATGAAGCATGATTTGCTTACCGTATCCTTTGCCTCGTTCGGTAGTGATGACTCTTCCGATGGAGATTTCCTTCATGTGGGTACCGGCGGGACACACACGAGCCAGGGCGACGATTTTATCTGCCACGGTTAGCCACAGATGAATGGACTGCTGGTCATCACCGTCCATATCCTGATAGACGCAATTCTGTTCGACCACGAACACCTCACTGCGTACTTTCAAAAGTTCGTACAACTCATCCGTAGTCAGTTCCTGGAACGTTTTTGTATGCAAAACGGCAGCCATCGAAATGATTTATTAGGTGGTTTTGATTGCAAAAATACAGTTATTTCTGGAAACGACGGCTTGAATATCATGTGTTTTAATTGTTGAACTTTTTGTTGTTTGTTTGACCTTTAATGTCGGCCTTTTGAAAAAGTAACCTCACTCGGAAGATTTTTTTGAAAAAAATGAATTTTTTTCTTGACAGTAATACAATATTTCAAATAAAATGCATAATTTTGCAGAAAAATTTCAAAATAAGCCATGTTACTTGAATTTTCAGTTACCAACTATCGTTCCATCGGAGACAAGCAGACCCTGAACTTGACTCCAGCTCCCAAACAGAAGGAGTATCCGAACAACGTGATTGCCGAAGGGCCGTTTTCTGCACTGAATGCCATTGCCATCTATGGCTCCAATGCCAGCGGCAAGTCGAATCTGTTGCGCTGTATCAGTGTGATGGATGAGATTGTGCATATCTCTTCGCGCACTTCCTCCACTACGAAACTGCCTCACGACCCCTTTGTGTTGAAAGAAGGCTATATCGACAAGCCTACCGAGTTTGAAATCGTTTTCGTGACGGATGGGAAGCGCTATCGTTATGGTTTTTCTTATACACAGTCGAGCATCGTACGCGAATGGCTATATCGTAAGTATGTCGGGCGCGAAGTGCCTTTGTTCCTCCGTGAAGGCGAAGTCATCGATGTCCGTTCCGGTTTCCAAGGCAGCAAGAAACTGATCGACACTGCTGTTGAGGCCACTCGTGACAACGCCTTGTTCCTGTCGCAATGCGACACACTCAATGTCGAAGAAGCCACTTCCATCATGGCTTGGTTTGATACCCTGCATGTCATCAACGGACTCTATACTGAGAAGCATGAAATCAGCACGGTTGAATTATGGCAACAAGCCACCTATCGCGAAAAGATCAACCAGTACATCAACAGCATCGCGATGGACATTCAAGGCATCAACATTTCCATCAAGAAACTTGACGAGAATGACATCCCGCCTGACATGCCTGCTCCAATGAGAGAAAACCTTGCCGGAATGTCGAAATACAATGTCCAATCTTTCCACCACACCTATTCCAAGAATAACGCTCCCAAGAAAGAATTCCTCTCTTGGGACTTCGACAAGCACGAGTCAGAAGGCTCGAAAAAGGCGCTTCAACTTTCAGGTCCCGTCTTGAGTGCCTTGATGAACGGAGAAATTCTTGTGATTGATGAGATGGAAGCTAAGCTTCACCCTATCATCACCTTGAACATCATTGACATGTTCCTTGACCCGAACTGCAACCCAAAACACGCGCAGTTGATATTCGCCACCCACGACACCAACTTGCTCAGCTATTCCAAACTCAGGAGAGACCAAATCTACTTTACCGAGAAGAACAAATGGGAAAGCACGGAATTGTTCTCATTGTCCGACTTCGTGTATTTCAACGAGAAGAATGGTGAAATCATCGAGGAAAAGGAAAGAAAAGACACCGACAAGGAAAGAAGATACTTGGAAGGACGCTATGGTGCCATTCCTTTCTTGGGCGATTTCAAGAATCAGATAAACAAGATGTTATGGCAAAGAGAGGAAGAATAAATGAACAGACAAGGGAAGTCCAAGAGCGTACTCAGCATACTTGCCATTGCAAGGAATACTTTCTGATTGTTTGCGAAGACGAAAGTACAGAACCTGCCTATTTCCGCAAGGTATTTCAGGAGAAGTTTGAGGGATTGCTCCCAAAAGATACCATCAGGATTGAGACCGTTGGAACGGGAAGGAACTCATTGGGTGTGGTGGAGAAAGCTGTAGAAGAAAGGGTGTCAAGGACGGAGATCATTCCCAAGACCATTGATTATGTTTAGGCAGTGTTCGACAAGGACGACTTGGACCAAAACGAAACCACTGCCAAAAGGTTTGAAGATGCTTTTTTGGTTGCAGCTGCAAACGACATCAACATCGCTTACAGCAACGAGTGCTTTGAGTTGTGGCTATTGTTGCATTTCGTGAATGTCAGTAACGCCATGCCGATTCCAAGAAAAGCGGTAGAAGGCGAAGACAAGTTTGGCTACCTGTATGGGATGCTGGAAAACGCCATTAACAAAGGCAGGACACCCGACAAGCAGATTCTTTACGATCATGCGCACCACTCCAGGCCCTACATCAGCGTAGAAGAACTCATAGCCATCATCATGAAATTGGGCGATGAGGCCAAAGCCATCGCAAGGGCGCAAGCCTTGGATGCGTCACAACAAGGCAAGAAACCTATTGAAGCAAATCCGAATACCACTGTGTACAAGCTCGTGAAGGAGTTGCGGGAATGGCTGGAGTTTTATGGGCAACCTTGACCCTTCACTCACACAACGTAAAAATCCCACATCAAGGCTTTCAAGGTAACGCCATCGCTCCAAATTATTTCAAAAACCGTATCTTTGCGTCCATACATATTGCATTCAATGCCTCCATTGCCCATCATAGCAGCATCTTATCTCATCATTGTCAATCTTATAGCATTTATTCTATATGGGATTGATAAAATTAGATCTATACGAAATGAGTACAGGATAAGCGAGAGTGTGTTGTTATGGATGGCCAGGTTAGGTGGAGGTATAGGTTGTTGGTTGGGGATAAAGATGTTTAGGCACAAAACCAAACACACCAAGTTCAGGATTGTTGTACCGCTGTGGATTGTGATATGGGTGGTGGCTGTTGTGTTCGCCGTTATGAAATTGGGGTAAAAGCGATGTCAAGCGAACCATAATCCTTGTAATTGGATTCGGTGATTTCAATTGTTCTTGTCATGGCTTTTTAAAGTGTTGATATTAAAAAAGGCTTTTTTGTATTTTTGCGGCAAATACAATGTCAAAAGATGATTGATTACGGGTTAAATGATAGAGTTGCTTTGATTACGGGGGCCAATAACCCGCAGGGAATTGGAGCAGCAACGGCATTCGCTTTTGCTCGTGAAGGAGCAAAGGTGGTTTTGATATATAAGAAAGTGCCTAGGCCGTTTGATAAGAATAAGACTGATAGGAACGGGGCAGATCGTTATTACCAAGCAAATGCAGGGAATGCAGACGTCGTAGAAAGCAAACTCAAGGAAATGGATGCTGATTATATGATCATTGAAAGCGATATTTCCAATGAGAATGCTGTAAAAGAAATCTATTCGAAAGTCCTGGAACAGTACGGGAGAATTGATATTCTGGTTAATAATGCGGCAGATGGTGATATGGATGGCTATGATACCATCGAAAAAATCACCCCAAAAGTGGTCGACGATACCTTTGCGGTCAATGTGCGAGGCAGCATTTTGATGATAAAGGAAATGGTCAACCATCGTAGTGATTATGGCAGAATCATCAATATCTCTACAGACGCTTCACAGGTTTTTGCAGGTCAGATTACATACGGAGCGAGCAAAGCAACTTTGGAGGCACTTACCCGTAGCATTGCCCTTGAGGTAGCAAAGTATGGAATTACCGTGAATTGTGTTGCGCCTGGACCTACGCAAACAGGATGGATTGATGCTGACTTGGAAAATGAAGTCGTTCCAATCATTCCAATGGGCAAATTGATTCAGCCTGAAGACATTGCCGACACAATTTTATTTTTGGCAAGTGAAAAGGCAAGGATGCTTACGGGACAAGTAATAAAAGTGTCTGGGGGACATGCCTTATGACAAAAGACAAACACAGTTTAATATGATACAGAAACATTGCTTCGAGTGTGGAGCGGCACTTATTGAAAAGGAACTGGATGGGGAAGGGATTGTGCCTTACTGTCCTGAGTGCCAGCAGTTCCGTTTCCCCATGTATAACGTTGCCGTGAGCATGATTGTCATCAACGAGCAAACGGGTGAGATCCTGTTG
>DAIOUZ010000078.1:10235-13787 GCA_036759285.1 Candidatus Limiplasma sp.
AACCGTGGCGAACAAGTGGAACATGCTGTTGGTCGTGAAATCAAAGAAGAGACTGGCATGACCGTAAGCCGTATCAAGTTTAACCGCACCAGTTTCTTTGAGCCATCGAACACGCTGATGTGCAACTTTACGGCCTTTGTGAAAGATAACAGCGAACTTTCGCCTAACAAAGAAATCGACTCCTATCAATGGTTTTCTCCAGATGACGCACGAAGGAATATCCGCCCAAACAGTTTGGCTGAAAGTTTTCTGAATGCTTATCTGGATGAGTAGCAATAATTTGAAATAGATTGATTAGCAATCTTCATCACTCTTTCCCAACAGTTTTAGCATGATTCCAAACCATTGTTGATACAATTGGCTTGCCTTCTCAATGTGTCTGTTGCGAGTTTCTTCTTCAAACTGGCTGTAGTAGTCTGCTTTGATGGTGAGATGGTTGCCCATCCCCAGATAGACTGCAACCCAACCTTCAGGCACCTGATGGCCAACAACACTGATTTTGCTTTCTTTCAAAACGGGCACAACTTCGCAGAGATGTTCGTAGCTTATCCCTTTCCAGCAATAGTTGGTGTGGTAACAGCATCCCTGCGTATCGAGGATTTCCACTCCTCCCGGTTCTCCCATCGCTCCTGGCTGCGCAAATAAGAAGGCAGCAATGTCAAGCGAACCATAATCTTTATAATTGGATTCGGTGATTTCAATTGTTCTTGTCATGGCTTTTCAAAGTGTTGATATTAAACTTTTCTGATATCAAGAAAAAGAAAAAAACCGCTGAAAATCCTCTTTGACTCCTTCGGGCAGGATCATGTAGCAGATTTTGTTGGTGGGCTGCTGGATATATTTCAATTCGGCTTCCATAATCACTTTTCAAATATCACTGAACCAGCCTGCGTGGGATGGTCATAGATAAGGATTTCTTTAGACCCGCTTTGACTCTTGTATGCCAACACCTTGATTACAATCATTATATCTCCACCTGCCGACAATATCATCACAATCCCTGTCCAAAACAGGAAGTGCGAACCCAACAGAATCCCTATCGCCATGGGAAGTATGCCTAGGACAATGCAAGGCATCAATGCGCCCATGATATAATGGTTTTTCAGAAGGGGTGTCGTACATGTGCAGTAAGGAGTGAGATATTCTTTCATGAATCCAAACTCAATGTCTTTGAAATGATGTTCAGCATACAAACTCCAGGTCAGCCCATGAATAAGTTCATGTGCTACGATGAGCACGAAGAACAACACGATAAACAGAAGGCTTCCTTTGTGGTCGGGCGTTAGAAGTGATATGGGATTCTTCCATGCGAAAAGAAGCACACCAATCCCCACGACAGGGATGGCAAGCAAGAATACAAACAGGTTGGCTTTGACGATGCTTATGGTTAGATCCGTCTTTTTGTAACCCTCCTGGGAGAGCCTTTCGCAAGTCTCTTCAAAAACATTCAATCGTCTTTGCTCTTTTGGACTTAGTTTTCTATTCTTTTCTTCTTTCATTTGTCGAGTATGTTGCGTTGGAAGATTTGCATGGCGCAAGAGGATTGTTTGAGACCTCAAAAATACAAAAAAGTATACCCCAAAAAATTAGAACAGGAATTTTGTGCCGATTTCAAGGCTGCAATAATGGCACTTATAGCTGTTAATCAGTTGTTTGTATTGCGTTCTATTGCATAATCATCATCAGAAATTCTTCCTCGGAGAGCACCTGAAGCGGTGCCCCTTTAGCAATCATCTCCATAGCCTTCTTCTGCTTACCCGACATGCCTTCTTCGCCCACGATGCGGAAGTCCTGTTGGCCCACAACGAGGAAGTCCGTGGAGCGCGTCAGATTGTCCTTTGTGCGGCCGCCGATGTCCATTACCATTTGCATCAGGTCGTGGCGAGGACGGGCCATTGTGCCAGTGAAAACCACCTCTTTATTATAGAAAGGGTTTTCTTCATCGAAGCCGGACATATCAGCTTGGTACTCCTTGGCAAATTGATCAAGGTTGGTCTTGTTGGAATAGTCACGTAAACGGTTGAAAGGTTTGTAGGTACCACTCTCAAATGTTCCGTAGCGGTAATGGTATTTCTCAAGTAGTTCGTCAATTGTGCTGACCTCGGCTATCTCGCATAGGCGAAGCATCAGTTTGGCCGTCATCAGCGCGTCAGTTCCAGCGCGATGGTGGCCTTCGGTTACAATGCCGAAGTGTTGGCATAGAGGTTCAAGGCCGTAACTATAGAAACCTGGCACCACGAAACGCGCCAATGCACAGGTGCACACGAAGCGAAACTGGGGATAGGGTAAGCCACAGCGTTCGCACTCCTCGCGGATGATGCCCATGTCGAAGGGCGCATAATGCGCCACGATGATTTCATCCCGCAGGGTGTCGGCAATGGGCGGCCAGATGTCCTCGAAGTGGGGCGAAAACTCCGTCATGTCGGGCGCGATGCCGTGGACGGCGATGTTTGCGCCATCGTAACGGTTACCTATTGGTTGGATAAGGTAGGATGGCGAAGCACCTATCTTTCCATCTTTGACAAACGCTATACCCACTTCACATGCCGAAGCGCGTTGGCTGGTGGCTGTTTCGAAGTCTAAGGCTATAAAGGAGAGTCCGTCCATTGTAATTCTATTATCAAAGTGATTTGGAATTGTGGAAATCATCAAAGTCATCTTCGACCTCGTGCCCCTGCAAAATGGCATCACCAAAGGGCAACGCGACCGAGTGAACCAAGATCAAGGAAAGCGGTGCGTACACCAAGAGCCTTGAACGCCCTCACGATAGTGGAATAGGCGATGCCGTGGCCGTTTTCCAACTTCGATACTTGTGCACGTTGCACTCCCATTCGTTGGCCGAGTTCCTCTTGGGTCAATCCTTGTTTCTTTCGGGCTTCCCTAATGGCTTCCCCAATGAAGTATTCTTGGGCTTCGGCCATCACCTCTGTGTCAAACTGGTCCCTTTCTGGAGTACCGACTTTGCCGATGTACTTATCGAGCATTTGTTCTTGTGTCATTGTTTCCATGGCTTATTTTGATTTGTAGTATTCTTCTCTGATTTTTTCTGCATGTGTGATTTCGTTCCTTGGCGTTTTTTGTGTTTTCTTGTCGAATCCGTGTGTGGCCACTATCAAAGAGGATCGTTCTTTGTCCCAAAATGAAAGCAGTCTGTATGCTTTGTTTTGGTATTCGGTTCTGAATTCCCATATACCAGACTCGCTCAATTTCTTGAAAATGCGGGTGTCTTTAACCCCAGAACATACTAAGGCTACATTGTACAGCATCTTTTTCCTAGCGCTTTCGTCCATATTATCGATATACAAAATGGCTTCTTCAAGATATTCAACTTTTATATTCATGTCCGTGGGGTTATCACGCTGCAAAAATACAAAATAGTTCCAAAAATGGAAACAAATTTCCTTGTTTTATAGACAAAAACTCAAAAAGAATAAAAATCAATGTGTTACAGATTTTGCGCCGATTTTGCGCCGTTTTAAACTGAAAAAGCCAGCATAAACTGCTGGATTTTAGGATGTTGTGGGACGTACTGGACTCGAACCAGTGACCTCT
>DAIOUZ010000079.1:0-5032 GCA_036759285.1 Candidatus Limiplasma sp.
CGATAGCTTCCAACACGTCGAAAGCCAACGGAGGTGGCACAAGGCGACCTGTGGCGGGGTCAACGGTGCACTGCTCGGGGGTGAACTTGTAAGCACCGTGCGAGGTGCCGATGCTGATGGCCAGGCTGTCCACACCAGTCTTAGTGACGAAGTCGATGACTTCCTCGGGCTTGGTGTAGTGGCTCTCGGCAGCGGAGACTTCGTCTTCCACGCCGGCCAACACGCCGAGTTCGCCTTCCACGGTCACATCATATTGATGGGCGTAGTCGACGACCTTTTTCGTGAGTGCCACGTTCTCATCATAGGGCAGGGCGGAACCGTCAATCATCACGGACGAGAAACCCATGTCGATGCAGCTCTTGCAAGTCTCGAAGCTGTCGCCGTGGTCGAGGTGGAGGACGATTTCAGGATGGGCGCAGCCCAGTTCCTTGGCGTATTCCACAGCGCCTTGAGCCATGTAACGCAGCAGTGTCTGGTTAGCGTAGTTGCGCGCGCCTTTCGACACTTGCAGGATGACGGGCGACTTGGTCTCGACGGCAGCCATGATGATGGCCTGCATCTGTTCCATATTGTTGAAGTTGAAGGCCGGGATGGCATAGCCGCCGTCGACCGCCTTGGCGAACATTTTACGGGTGTTCACAAGCCCTAATTCTTTGTATCTTACCATATTGATTTGATTTTGTTGATTGTATGTCTTGGTTTGCGCAGGGACTTACGTCGCCTGCTTAAAGTTCTGCCGCCCCTACGGGGCTTTGCCCTCGCGTCGCTTTGCGTCATTGCGAGGAGGAACAACGAAGCAATCCAGGAAACTTGTTGTCTGGACTGCTTCGTGCCTCGCAGTGACGCGAAGCGCGGCAAATATCAGCGCAAAAATAGGAATTAGTTTCCAATAATTATCACCTGACACTTACTTTCTTGGAACAACTGCCATTTTCAGTGTTTAATTTGATGATATATAAGCCTGAAACAAGCTGACTTAAGTCAAGGTCCAAAGCCTCGCCTTTTTGCAAATGATAGAAGTCTTTGGTCATCATGCGCTCGCCTAACAGGTTGTAAACCTCAACTATCGCTTTGCCTTGCAGCGTTTCGCCAATGACGAGGTTGACCTTTCCATCGGTTGGGTTGGGGAAGAGGTCGAAATCAGCAGCATGCCATTCAGGAGTGGAATAGCCGATAAGACTGATGCGTTTGCTAACGGGTGTGTTGTCGCAGCCGTTGTCTGCGGTCAAAACCAAGGAGACTTCCACATCGCCTTCGTGCTGGTTCCAGAAGATGTCCACTTCATTGCCATAATCGTAAACGACGCCAGCCTCGGTAGGCTCGAGCTGCCATAGATAGTTGATGCCCTCTTGTGGCTCAACGGAATAGTGGCTGACGGGGTTGGAATACTTGTTGACAATGCTGTCACCGATGATGCTGCCTTCCAAATGGATTTCGTCAAGCAGTGTGACCGTCAGCGTACTTACCATGGAATTGACACTGTCCAAAGCATGAATGGTCAGCGTGACAGCTCCATTTGCAAGGTCTTGGGCTCCAGGGTAATATTGGGTGTTGACCATCGCTTCGTTTTCGAAATGTCCGTCACCGTCGGTGGACCAATGGACGGCATGGCAGTCGTAGGCATAGGCTTCATCGAGCTTGATGGTGGCTTCTTTGCACGAAATCAGGTCGTGGCCGGCGAAAGCGATAGGGATATGAGGCGGGGGGAAGCAGATGTCGTCGAGCCTGACGCCGAAATCGCTTTCTCCGCGCATGTTGATCTGAAAAGTGAATAAGGTGCATTCAGGTGATATGCTGAATTCCTGGTAGCTCCAATCTTCGCTTGAAATGGTTTGGGTAGTGGAACCTGATGTTGTGGTTTCCTTAATATTCAATGTTTCAAGCGCATCGGTTGAATAGCGTCCGGTTTTGAAATAAAACGACAGCGTTCCTTCGGGGATGTATCCGTTGGTGCTGAGTAGCAGCCTTGAGGCTTTGTTTTTGGGTGGCTTGACCTCGAAACAACGTTGGCCTTCAGCGGCATCGACCTCAGTATAGTCCCAGGGATAGTTTACGTAATTCTCCCAAGTGAAGAATGGGTTGAGCGTGTCGGTCTCAAAGTTTTCGCGAATGCCTCCGTATTGTATCGTTGGCTGGTAAACGGCTTCAGTGTTGCCGTCGTTGATACTGAGCCTTGTCTTGAGCCATGCGCCGTCGATGTCGTTGGGTTGGGTCAAGATGGAAAGGGTCAAATCGGTTAGGCTGTCAGCAAAGAGCTTGTCCAAAATGAAATGCGGTGTTTCGACCGTGACGAATGGTGCCAACACCTCAAAATCGACTACCACGGGACCGCTGTCGCAATGGCCTGTGTTGTTGATTTTGAAACCGATGCGAGTGACTCCTTCATTAAGGATGTGGGTGGTGGGCAGCTCGTCGTCTTTTAGAAGCGTGAAAACGGGCTTGATGCCGAGAATGGGGGCGGAACCCGTTTTCTGAAATGCGATTTCCTGAACCACTGTGCCATTGTCGAGTATGATTTTGCAGGAGATTTTGGTTTGGTCGGGAATGTCGTGGCTGACCTTGATTCTTAATGCGTCGTGGAGGGTGATCTGATCGTTGTGCTCCAACCTCGGGCAAAGGGCCGTTCCTTCTATGATTTCCACGAAAGGTGACTCGCAAAAGAGGTTGATTTCAGTGTTTTCGGCGAGGCCAACTCCCGCGTTGAATAGCGTCAAGTCAAAGCAGGCTTCTTCGTCAAATTCAAGGTTGCCGTTGTTGCTAGCATCGTGGAAGGCATAGTCCTCGAGAATCATGTATGGACCCGAATCGGGGATGATGGTTACGTCCCGCTGATAGCGAATACGGCCTTTTTTGGTTACGGTCACTTGGTACTGCTCGCCCGCTTCCATCTCAGGAAGGCTGAAAGTCATGGGTTGTCCTGTGCCACGCGTAAGGTGCAAGATTTCATTGTTCCGAGCGATACAAACAATGGCATTTTCCTCAGCAGAGAAAGTGATGTCATGTTGGCTTTTGATCTGATAGGGCTCAATGCTGATGTCCATAGCGGTAGGGAGCTCGGTGTAAAGGTTCAGATAAGCCTCTCCTAGATAACAGAAAAGGTTAAGGGTCTGGTTTATTTGGGAAGGTTGGAGTGAGTAGGGGATAAAATTCTGCTGTTTGAGGAACATCTTTCCGGAAGTCAAGGCGAAGGAAGGCCTGACAAATTCGGGAGGCGATGTGCTTCCTAGATCGGGCATGAATTCCGGCCAGATATGGTCGATTAGGCCCCAAGTGAGGATGTCGTTCATCAGCGTGTGGGTTAGGCTGGCAGCTCCGATGACTCCAATGCTTCCGACAGCCGACTTGTTGAATGCCGTGGCGAAACAATCTCTTGAATTGTGGTGATACAGATAGTTGTTGGTGTTGCAGCCGATGGAGAGCACAAAGGTGGGATAATCGTTTTCCAACGATGCAATGTCGGAAAGATAGAAATGGGGACAATTCCAATTCACTTCATGTGAATGATCGCGATAAAGAGTGAGGAACGACCCTTCGTTGAGTGAATTCGTCAATAAGTCCGTGTCGTACATGTGCTTCCAATCGTTGAGTTCGCTGATGTGTTCGGGGAGGTAGCCAAGCCCTTCATGTCCGAAATAAGCTAAGACCGATTCCGTATTGTAGGCAGTAGACCATTCAGAGGTAGGCGGAGGAGCATCGGGATTGGCTTGGTTGTACACCATATAGAGGTCGGTTGGGTGCTTGCTGAGCTTGTTGCGGCAAAAACTATCAAAGGTTTGGGAGGTGATGATAAACCAACTGTTGGATTGGTAGCCCGAAGTGATGGTAGGGTGGTCATAGAAATGCGGGTCGGGGGAAGGGGAGAGTTCGTAGCTCATCAACTTGTTGATTTGTGTCCTGAATTCGGCGGGCGTGGTTGCCGTGAGGCGGCTATAGGCGATGTCGGGAATGCTGTCGCCGTTCATGTCGGCAATGGGATTGTCGGTGCCATATAAGTGGTGACTATTGTCCCAATAGGTCATGGTGTAAAGGTAGGTCGATAGGTTAATAGAGGTGCTGAAGTCGCCGAACATCAACAGCGCGGCAGGAGGAATGGCCCAGTTTTCGTAGGCGTTGCGCACATAATTGCGGATAAGGTTGGGACTGTTGCCGCATTCCGCAGTGCTTACCACTTTGGTGAGGATGCCTTGGCGTGTTCTGTAGTTTTTCAAGGTCTCGGCACATGCCAAAATGCTGTCGTCGTGGGGCGCGATGATGAGGTATTCGCAGCCTTCTTCCTTGCTTCTGATGGCTTCGTTGAGCAAGTCGTAATAATGTGCCTCGGGCAGCATGTCGCTGTTGATGACCAAGTCGCGCAAAATGTGGTCCCAGTCGGGGTTGCGGTAACGCGCCTCGCCAAACTGCCCGTTGCCGCCTTCAAAACGGACTTCGATGTCTATGTCGTAGATGACCTCCAAGGACTTTCTGACAGGGTTGTAGCGGAAAGGTGTCACACTGAGCAGAACCACGTCCAAGCCACGGATTTGTGTGGTCTCGGCGATGACAACATTCGCGTCGGGGAAATTAGCGTCTTTTCCAAAGACGGTCATGTCCTTGCGGAGCTTGGGCAGACCGACAACATCGTCTCCCAAAAGGGTTGCGGCAGGCAACAAGTCGATGCCGTTCAAGGTTTGGCTTCCTTTCTCTTCAACTTCGATACTGACTGTTGCGCCTTTCGGAACGGCGATGTATCGGTTTTCGAAAGGCAGGTTGGGCAGACCTTCGGCGAAAGAGCCGAAGCTGCCTTTCAGGATAATCTCATGACCCTTGGCCTCACCATTGTCGATGTCAGCGATGCCGATTTCTGAGAGGGAATAATGCAAGGAAAGTCCCGCTGCGGTGCTTTTTTCTATGCTGAAGCTTTGCGGATGATTAGTGCGGAAATGATAAATTTCGTGTGCGTCCAAAGCATTTAGTGCGAATAGCGCTAATATAAGTAGAAATAGGTGTTTCATAGAATGTAAGGAATGTTTCAGACGACAAAGATACAAAAATC
>DAIOUZ010000079.1:5070-13766 GCA_036759285.1 Candidatus Limiplasma sp.
TTTCTGCTAACACTCCCGGCATTGTTGCTGAGTCTGACCAGATACATTCCGCTGCCGAAAGGACGCAGGTCGAAGGACAGGATTCCTCCCCTTGCCATGTAGGAAACGGTTTCCCGTAGGATGCAATTGCCCATGATGCTATAGATCTCCACCACGGTTTTTCCATGCATGTCACCATCTGCCTTGATGCAGACCAATCCTTGACTGGGATTGGGATATATTTCGACATTCATCTGCTGGAGTTCCATTACCGAAGTGCCAATCAAGTTGATGTGTTTGATGACGGGTTCCACGTCGCAGCCATTGTCAGCCGTTACCGAAAGCCTGACTTCAGCATCGCCTTCGTTAAGGTTCCAAAGAATGTCAATCTCATTGCCATGATTGTAGATGAAACCAGCCTCGTCAGGATCGAGTTGCCATAGATAGTTGATGCCTTCTTGCGGCTCAATGGAATAGTGGCTGACAGGGTTGGAATACTTATTGACCACGGTGTCGCCGACAATGGTGCTTAAACTGATTTCGTCAATAAAATGAATCTGAGTTGAACTGACGATAGTGTCGTTGCCAAAGGCTGAAAGCGATAGCGTCACACTCCCGTTTGCTAAGTCTTGACTTCCAGGGAAATAAGTTGGATTGGCAATGGTGTCGCAATCGAAATGACCGTCACCTTCGCTGGTCCAAACCACTGAGTTGCAATCGTAGGCATATGCGTGTATAAGCTCAATAGATGACGACGCATCGCAAGCAATCAAATCGTCTCCGGCGTATGCGATGGTGGTGTGTGCGGGTGGGAAGCAAAGGTCGTCGATTTTGGCCTGTGCACTGTTGAAACTGATGGGTTTGTAGGTAAAGCTGAAGTTACGTTGCGTATTTGGGGCTTCAAATTCGGCATATTGCCAGTCTTTGGATGAAAGAGGTACATTGTCCCCCATTGCAAATTGTAAAGATTCACCTTCGTCCGTCTTGTAGCGGAACGAGAACTTGTGTTTGTGATTGACGGTTGGTACTCTCAGCCTTCCGACGAGCCTGGATTGAAAAGTCGTATCGCCACGGGAAATGAAACAGCGGTTTCCTTCGTATGCGTCTTCGTCGCAAAAGACCCAGCTAAAATTTCCTGTGTTAGCCCATTGGAATAGGGGATTCAAAGTGTCGGACTCGAAGTTCTCAAAAATGCCACCAAATTGAATAATAGTGTCAAGTCTGAGGTGCTCTTCCAGATGTTGTACTACAAAACTTGATTGTAGCCATGCACCCGTGAGGGTATTGGGCAAGGTGTTCAGTTCGTAGGTGAAGTTGTATGTTTCATCAGGTGCTAAGCCTTCGTGTTGAAGTTGTGGGTTCTCCACTTCGACAAACGGGGCTTTGACGACCAAGTTGGCATTCAGCAAGGCAGTGCTCGAATGGCCTTTGTTGTTTACAGTGAAAGCGATTTTCGACTTGCCTTCAGTGGCAATGTGTGTCGAAGGCTCATCATCAGCTGCCATGGGTCGGAATTCGGGCTCGATGCAGATGACGGGTGCGCTGGCTTCGGCTGTTATCACATCGAAATGCGTGTTTATGCCTTCGTCGAACTGCACTTGGAAACGAAGTAGTTTGGTCGGGTACGTCGTTGGATAATCTGATCAGGAAAGCGTTGTGTACGACGTGCTCTGCTTTGGGTTCGATGGTGGGATAGGTAGCTGTGCCTTCCAAAATTTCAACGTAAGGCGAGTCTGAAAAAAGTTGTACGGTGGCATTTTGTGATGCGAAAAGGCCAGCATTGCATAAACTGAGGTCGATAGTGACGTATTCGCCGTAATCGAGTTGATGGTCGCCGTGTTGGTCTTTGAAGTCTGCCTTTTTCACGTAAACATAAGACTGTGTCGAAGGAATGATTTCCACCGTTTGATGATAGCGGAAATGGTTTTGCTTGGTGGCCGTGATGGTGAAACGCTCGCCTATGGCCATCTCTGGCAAGGTAATGCTTTGGCTTTGTCCTGTACCCTGTACCACTTGGATGATTTCGTTGTTTTTTGAGAAGCACACCACCGCGCCTTCTTCGACCGTGAACTCGTATTGACATTGTCCGTGAGTTATGAAAGGCATGAAATCATGATCTATTTGTTGTGGAATCTCGGTATAAAGGTTGAGGTAAGCATCGCCGAGATAGTGGAAAACGTTGTGTGTGTCAGTGATATGACCTGGCCACCAGCCGGGGATGAATGCGTGTTGGTTGAGGAAGAGTTTGCCGGCTATGAGGGCGTATGCCGGGCGCGCAAAGTCAGGATAGGTTGAACTACCCAAAGTCGACATGAACTCAGGCCAGATATAGTCGAGTAAGCCCCAGGTGAGGATGTCGTTGAAGCGCGAACGGGTCACGGTGGCGGCACCAATGCCGCCTAAAGCTCCAACACGATCTTTGCAAAAAGCTGACAACAAGCCTCCTGGCATCCAATAATAGCCGTAAATTCCATAGTCCTCATACAACTCCTGGTAACAGGCAGTGTTGCATCCAATCGAAAGTACAAATGTCGGGGCTTGGTTATGGAGCCTTTCGATGTATGTGTAGTAAAAAGCTTGGCTGGTCCACCATAGTTGGGATGAATGGCCTCTGAACATGGTAAGAAACGAGCCTCTGTTGAAAGCATTGATAAGAGGTTGGTTGTCCTCGTAATCTATCCAGTCGTCAAGGTCGCCAATGGAACTTGGAATGTAGTTTTCGCCTTCGGGACCGAAATAATTCACTGCAACATCGGTGTATTGCGCATCCGACCAAGTGGAATCAGGTGGATTGGGGTGCATAGAAGCGTAATAGTAGTAAATAGAATACAAGTTGGAAGGATGTTTGCCTAATTTGTTGCGATAGAATCCGTTGACGCTTTGCGAGGTAATCATAAACCAGGTCATGTTCTCGTATGCCGAAGTGATGATGGGGTGGTCGTAATACAGCGGATCGGTGGGTGGATTTGTTTCGTAATTGATGAGTTTCTCGACCTGGATCTGGTATTCTTCGAGGGTGAGGGCAGTCATTCGGCTGATGGCCATGTCGGGGATGCTGTCGCCGTTCATGTCGGCGTAAGGATTGTCGGAAACATAATAATCAACGTCGTTTTCATTGGAATACCCCAAAAAGACGAGAGGAAATCCAGATATGCCCTTAGAGTCATAAATGGAATTCCCTTCGTCATCATATTGCACGGTATCTATTAGCCCACTGAAAATCATGAGTGCCGCTGGAGGGATAGCCCAGTTCTCGTAAGCGTTCTGGATGTAGCCTTTGATTATTTCGGGCTCATTGCCGCCGCATTCCGTCGTAGTCACTACTTTGGTAAGGATGCCTTGCTTGGTGCGGAATTGCTTCAACGTGTCGGCCCAAGCCAAAATACTATCGTCGTCGGGCGCGATGATGAGGTATTCGCAGCCTTCTTCTCGGTTTTTTATAGCTTCGTTGAGCAAGTCGTAATAATGCGCCTCGGGCAGTATGTTGCTGTTGATGACCAAGTCGCGTAGGATGTCGTCCCAAGCGGGGTTGCGATAACGCGCCTCGCCAAATTGTCCATTGCCACCTTCAAAGCGCACTTCGATGTCCATGTCGTAGATGACTTCCAAGGTCTTTCGGACGGGGTTGTAGCGGAACGGTGTCACGTTGAGCAACACCACGTCGAGACCGCGGATTTGTGTGGCTTGTGCAATACTCACGTTGTCGGTTGGGAAAATGGCGTCTTTGCCGAAAACGCTCATGTCCTTATGTGATTTGCTCTGCCCAACTGTGCCGTTTTCCTGTATGTTGGCAACGGGAAGCACCTCGATGTCGTTTAAGGTTTGGCATCCCAGTTCTTTGACTTCGATGCTGACCGTCGCACCGCTTGGAATGGCGATGTATCGATTTTCGTAGGGAAGATTGGGCAAGCCTTCGGCGAATGATCCGAAGCTACCTTTCAGTATAATCTCATGGCCCTTGGCTTCACCGTTGTCGATGTCGGCAATGCTGATTTCTGAGAGGGAATAATGCAAGGAAAGTTCGGTAGCAGTGCTGCTTTCAATGCTGTAGCCTTGTGGATGATCGGTACGGAAACGGAAGGTCTCCTGCGCGTTCATAATGCCATAGGCGAGAATAATAGTTAATAGTAAAAATAGACGTTTCATGGTTAAAAAAGTTTGTTTCACGCCACAAAAGTACAAAAATAAAAAAATGTGTCAAGTGTTTTGACACATTTTTTTTCAAGGATGTAGAAATTTTATCCGATCAGGGCATCACGACGACCTTGACACTTGTCACAATGTCGTTTTGGATGACTTGTAGCGTATATATGCCCTCGCTACCAAACTTGGAAGTCGCGATGGTCGTGGTCCCTGAGCCCTCGGTTCCTGAGTCTGTCGAAGGAGTCGAAGGGCCGCTCCCTTGCATTCCGCATTCATATACGACTCTTCCCCACAGGTCAATGACACGCAAGGTGGCTTCACCTTCAAGGTTGGATTTTACGTAAAGGATACCGTTTGCGGGATTAGGATAAACTTCCACAGCGGCACTTTGTTGCTCGTCAATTCCAGTGGAGTTGAACACGTTGACCGCCAAGGCTTCGGAAATCGAAGTGGAGCCGCAAGTGTTCTCATAAACGTAGGCAATTTTGGCTTCGCCACGGTATTCGCTGTCCCATTCCACAAGGGCGTGAGAACCTTCGCCAGCGATAATGCCCGCCGTTTCAGGTTCAATGCTCCATGTGTAGAGGACATCTTCAATTTCTTCAGCCGTGTACTCGCTTTGTCTGACTAAGCGCAAGTCGACCTCAGTGACTCCTGATGGCGTTTCGGGATGATAGCTTGGGTCGAGAGTGGGCAAAAGACTCACAGCAACCGTGCTACTTTGCTGGCTGCCGCTATGTACGCAGATGCCTGTGAGCGTGAGCTCCACTTTCCCTTCTGCCTTGTCGGCTTCACCAAAGGTGTAAATTGGATGCTCCGCCGTGATGTCATCGAAGGTGCCATCGCCACTGGTGGTCCATGCAAGGTCTGTCTGGTTGTAGATGTAACCTTCTGGCGTAAACGTGGTGTTAGGGCAAGCCTCAGTGTCGTCACCAGCATAAAGCACCATTTTGGCAAAGGGTGGGAAGCTGAGGTTGTCAATCATGACGGCATCTTCTCCAGCACTGCCTTCGTTGTCTTTCTTGAACGAAAAACGCAACACATTGCTTCCGGCAGGCAGTTCATATTCCGAGCGTTCCCAATCGCTGATGCCGCTCCAAGTGCCCACCTCCTGACCGTTCAATGTGAAACTGAGCACGTCGCCGTCATCGGTAGAAGTCTTATGATAGAACGAGAACATGCCGTCTATGTCAGTTTCAATGCCGATAAAGACATTGGCGATGACTTTGTCGCCGATGGAAGGCGACCGCAAGCAATGGCCATCTTGTGCAGTGACGTCTTCTGCGACAGCCCACTTCTTGTTGCCAGAACCTAGGTTCCATTGCGCGTCTTCGAGCAAAGTCTCGCCCTCAAAGTCTTCGATGGCGTAACCCAAGAGAATGGGCCTGTCGATTCGGTCAGTGTGGTAGCCACTTTCGGCTTGCAGGCTGTAATTGATGATGCCATCAATGGCGTCGTCGTTCACGTCGGCACGGAATGAGACTTGAGTCGTCGCACCAGCATCAATGGCAGGAATGGTGACTTCGGTTTCGGCGACACTGATGAAAGGCGCCATGAGATTAAGCTGGTTGCTGACCTCCATGGATTTGCTTTCCCCTTGGTTTTCAATATCGAAAGTCAAGTACGAGGACTGACCTTTCATAAGACGATCCATGTCATTTCCGTCCAAATCGGTGATGCTGAGTTTGCCATATTTCAAGTTTGGAGCTTTCATGATGAGCGTCACGCTGTCGATAAACGTATAGCTTGCATTCTCCATCTTCAGATAAAATTTCACCTTTTCTTGGTCGTTCAGCTCGTCGCCGAAATACAAGGTAAAAGCATCGTCTTGCATCTGAGTTTCATGGGCTCCCATTCCGTTGTATGCAAAGGTGCCTTCCGAAACTTCCACGGCAGGATGGTTGCAGGAAAGGGTGACGTTGAAGTTGTCCAAAGATGCGAAACCGGCATTGAGCAGGCTGATGCCGAAGCGACAGGTCTCGTTATAGTCGGCGGCGTGGTTGCCGTTGCCCGCTGCGTCGTTGATTTCAATGGCGTTGAAAATTAGGTAAGGTTCTTCGGTGGATATCGTTTTAATGAAATGCTCGTAACGGAAATAGTTCTGTTTGGTGATGGTGAGTTTCACGATAGTGCCCACCTCTTGAGGGGTGATGTTTACGTATTGCGTGTCGCCCGTTGCCATGTCGAAACCGATGATTTGTCCGTTGGCGGTGAGGCAGATGGTCGCGCCTTCGTCAGCTTTCAGCTGGTATTGGTCATCACCAGAGGGCAGTACGGGCAACATGGTGACATCAAGTTCTTGCGGCACCTCGCTGTAAAGTTTCATATAGGCATCGCCAAACTGATGGAAGAGATAGTAGGTGATAGACTTCCAGTCTCCTTCGGTCCACGAGGACTGCTTAAGGAAGTATTTTCCGGCTGCGTTGCCGAAGGCGGGATGAATGAAACTGGTGGGGTGTTGCGTTCCGTAGGTGGGCATGAAGTCGGGCCACATGTTGTCGTAGGCACCCCAAACGTAGATGTCGTTGACGAAGGAATAGGAGACCTGAGTGGCAGCAATGAGTCCCAAGGCACCATGTTGATGGCGGTGGAAGACCTCGGCGAAGCATTCGTCGCCTCCTGCACTGCCATAGTTGAACCTACCTGTAAGGCAGTTGTTCGACATGACGTAGGTGAGGTTCGGGTTGGTCAGTCGTTTGATGTAGCCGATGCTATAGCTAGGCTCACCCCAAAGTTCCTCCGCTCCGTGGTCGCGGTGTTGGATGAGGAAGGCACCGTTGTTGATGGCTTCATTCACCGTGTTGCCCGTCGCGCTCCAGTCGGTGAGGTGCGACATGGTTTGGGGGATATAGCCGCAACCCGTAGGCCCGAAATAGCTGAGTACTTCGTTGGTATGTTCATAGGTCGACCAACGGCTGCCTGGCGTGCCTTCGTAGATGGCGTTTTGACGGACGGGGTGTTTGCCGAGTTCGTGCTCCCAGAAGCCGTTCACCACCTCAGAGCAAAGTTGGAACCAACGCTCCAATTGGAATCCCATGGCGGTGACAGGATGGTCATAGAAATAAGGATCGGTGGGAGGCCTACGCTCATAGTCAAGGTCTTTCTTGATCATGCGGTACATCTCGTCGTAGTCACGGCCCGTGATACGGCCTACTATGATGTTAGGCATCTGGTTATTGCCCATCACGGCATAAGCGTGGTCGGAGATATAAGGGTTGTAACCGTCGCCGCCTGGGTGGTTGTTCATCGTGTACGAAACCACACCTTGGGTGGGGTCGGCGTTGTGATCGCCTAGGATGAGCACGGCAGCAGGTGGCATGTCCCAAGTGTTGTATGCGGTACGGATGAAGTTGCGGAGATTTGTGAAGTTGTTGCCACCGCATTGCGACACGGTAAAGACCTCGGTGGGAATGCCTTGCTCGGTCCTGAATTGCTTGATGCTGTCGGCCAGCGAGATGAATTCTTCGTTGTCAGGCGTGATGATCATGTATTCGCAACCCGTTTCACGGTTTTCATAATGTTTGCGCAGGCGTTCTCCATAGTCCACTTCGGGCAGGTCGTCGCGGTTGAGGATGACATCTTGCAGGATTTGGTCCCATTCGGGAGTGCGGTAGCGAAGGTCACCGTAGGTGCCGTCGCCGCCTTCCACGTCAAGTTGCAGTTCCATGTCGCTATAGACGATAAGCTCCTTGGTGACGGGGTTGTATTGGAAAGGCATCACGCCCACTAGCACTACCTGCACCCCTCTGATTTCAGTGACTTCCGAAATCTGAAATGGCAACTCGGGATAGAAGGCGTTGCGCCCATAAATATTGGCGTCTTTCTGATACACGGCAGGGGAGTTGTCGTTGTCGAGTTGAGGCACTGCTGCAGGGATGAGGTCGACGTTTTCGATGACCTTGGTCTTGGACGAAACCATCCTCAGCGAGGCTGTGGCTCCATTGGGAATGGCGACATAAGTGCTGGTGCTTGGCAGGTCGGGGGCACCAGCTTCATTGGAAAGATAGATGCCAGAGAGGGTGATGACCTGACCCTGCACTTCGGCACGGTCAGCATCTTCGATGGTGACAGCACCGAGGTTGTGCTTGAGTGTCAGTTGGTTACTGCTTTTATTGCTGATGCTGAACCCGTTGGGCTCGTTGTTGAAACGGTATTCTTGTGCTTGTAGTAGGATGCCCGTCACGAGGGCGAGGGCAAGAAAAAGTGCTTTCTTCATAGTTGATTCATTAACAGGCGACAAAGATAAGGATATTAATTGAAAAAGGTGGAGTTTCCCCCACCTTTTTCAATCGGATTTGTATTCCTTTAGTCTTTTGCCAAGAACGGATACCCGTAAGCGGCAGCAGGAACAAAGGTGTTCTTGATGGCGCGTGGGCTGGTCCAGCGGATGAGGTTCCACAGGCCACCAGCCTTGTCGTTGGTGCCGCTGGCGCGGGCGCCACCGAAGGGCTGCATGCCGACCACGGCTCCCGTGGGCTTGTCGTTCACGTAGTAGTTGCCGGCTGCGTGGCGCAGCTTGTCGTTGGCGATCTTCTGGGCCTTCATGCAGTTGCCGAAGAAGGCACCGGTGAGGG
>DAIOUZ010000080.1:0-2176 GCA_036759285.1 Candidatus Limiplasma sp.
CGTTTTGGCCTCTCAGATAGTCGTTATAGGCGCCTTCCAGACCGAAGTAGTAGCCCTTTTCTTCGTTTGCCATACCCAACATCAGGCTCGCCAGCTCTTTGTAGGGATGATCGCGGCGGGTTTTCTTCTCGGCAATCATGCCACCTTTGTAGATGCCACGATTGAAGATGACGAACTGTTGCATTTGTCGCAGTTCTGTCTGGGTGATGTTCAGCGCAATCTTGTAATGGCGGTTTTTCTTGGCCTTGCCTTCAGCGAAGAAGGCCTTCCATTGCGCGGCGTTTCTTTTCGGGAAAAGGCCTGCCATTTGGCTGCAGAGCGAGTCGATGTTCTGGGCAAGGAAGGCTGAGTCGACCGCCTTATAGTCGAAGAAGACGTCATACAGCGGGATGGTGGTGGCCATCAGTTGTCCGTCACTGGAGAAAATGTTGCCCCTTGAGGCTTCCAGTTCCCTGAGACGGTATTCGCGTTTTTCGGCAAGTTGCACGAGCTCATGGCTGTCCTTGGTTTGCACGAGGATGATTTTCACGATGACGGCAATGCCAAAGAGGAGTACCAGGAAATACACAAGGTAGGTCTTCCAAAGGGTGTCGGTTTTGGGTTCAATCTTCATCACTCCTCCGCTTTTTCAGGTTCTTCAATGTTGATTCGTTTCAGCGGCTCAATGGTCTCCTTGATGCCTGTGCCCTTGAGTTTTCGTGCCAACACAGATTGCTTCGACGATTCCATGATGGCCGATTTCAATTGGACGTATTCCACTTGAAGGTCGTTCAACTTCTTCGTGGTTTGGGTGATCTCGCGGCTTTTTTCTTCAGCCACGTAGGTATTGGTGATGAGAATCATGAGGAGTATCGTGACGTAGACCATGAAAGGAAACTGTTTGGCGAAACCTCTGTTCACGAGATAGGTGCCGCCAAAGACGGTCATAAGGGTCTTTCCGCCTTTGCCGCTGTTCTTTCCTTTGTTTTTCGTTGGTTTTTGGTCTACGGGTTTGGACTCCGTTTCCGGTTGAGGAACTTTTTCGGTCTCCAACATCATGAGTTCCTCTTTTTCTTGTTCTTGCGCGCTTTCAATGGCCGCGCTCTTGAATCTGTTTTCTCCCATGGCTTTACTTTTTCTCCGCAATTCTGAGTTTGGCGCTTCTGGCCCGGCTGTTGCTTTCCGTTTCTTCGTCGGAAGGGACAATCGGTTTGCGCGTGATAATATGATAAGGGGTAAGTAGGTTGCCGTAAAAATCCTTCTCCTCCTTGCCTTCGGCATTGCCAGTCTTCATGAAGTTCTTCACGAGACGGTCTTCTAGCGAGTGGTAACTCATCACCACAAGGCGGCCTCCTGACTTCAGCACGTCGGGACACTGCGTGAGGAAGGCGGTGAGGGCATCAAGCTCTTGGTTGACCTCGATACGAAGGGCTTGGAAGAGTTGGGCCAATACCTTGTTTTCCTTGCCTCGTGGCAGGCGGTTCTGCACGGCGGCTCTCAACTGTGCCGTCGTCTCGATGGGCTCGGCGTCGCGTGCCATGATGATGTCGGAGGCGATGAGCTGGGGTTGTTGCATCTCGCCGTAAAGACGCAAAATGCGCGTCAAGGCGGCATGGTCGTAGGTGTTTACCACGGTGGCGGCATCGTTGGGCGTCGTCTGGCTCATGCGCATGTCCAAGGAGCCGTCGAAACGCGTGGAGAATCCTTTCTCGGGGGTGTCGAACTGGTGCGACGAAACGCCTAAGTCGGCGATGACACCGTCGATTTGACCGCCGTGATAGAGTTGGATGAAGTTCTTGAAATACTTGAAATTCTGCGGGATGAAGGTGAAACGCTCGTCGTCGAAGGCATTGGCTGCGGCATCCTCATCCTGATCAAAAGCATAGAGGTGACCCGTCGTGAGGAGGTCAAGGATGGCACGCGAATGTCCGCCGCCGCCAAAAGTGACGTCGGCATACACGCCTTCGGGGTTGATGTTCAGTCCCCCGATACATTCTTCTTTCATGACCGGATTGTGATACATGTTCACCCCTCCCAGTTAGATTGTCTTAAGAATTTCGAGAATCTTCTTTTTGTCAATGGTCGACACCGAATTCCGGTACAGGTCTTTGTCCCAAATTTCCATCTTGTTGGCGAGGGCTTGCACGACAACCTCCTTGACCAAACCGCCGCGTTCCATCAATTCCTTGGGAATCTG
>DAIOUZ010000080.1:2186-5463 GCA_036759285.1 Candidatus Limiplasma sp.
GAGACGGCCGTTGGCGTCGAGCTTGACGTAGCCCACACCTTCGTTGAGGAAGCGCAGGGCTTCGATGCCTTCTTCATCGTAAATGCTGAATTTGCCACGCAGTTTTTCCTGTTGCTCATCCCAATCTTTTCGGGTGTAGAGGTCGAGGAATTGACTATGATCGAACAAAGTGGGACGTAAGACGAAGCCTTCCTCCGCCTGCTCGCCCATCTGCTCCCTGAACTCGGCAGGCAGCATCAGGCGGCCTTTCGCGTCCAATTTGCAGTTAAAATGTCCGATTGGGTAGCTCATAATTGCACTTTTGATTTTTCAGCTGCAAAATTAGTGCATTTTATACCACTTCGCAACACTTTTTACCACTAATTTTCAACAATGGTTGTTGATAACTATGTTCATATTCTGTTCATAATTTGTTAACAAGTTTAACGCGAGGCGATTTCTTGTTAGGAATCTTTCTTTTTTTTTCAATGCTGGAAACAATTCATCGCCCTTTTTTTTCTATTTTTGCAAATTGTTGTGAACTTTTCGAATATGGATCAGGAACAAAACAACCTTATCGACCTCAGAAAGATCTTCACGGCCAAGGTGCCCAAGCTGATGAAGCACATGCCCGATTGGCTGTTTCGCAAGATTCAACGCCTGTTGCATGAGGATGACATCAATGAAATCCTGACCAAATATGCCGACAAGGAGGGATTGGATTTCATCAATGCGGTGGTTGCCGACTTCAACCTCGATGTTGTTTTGAAAGGTGTCGATAACCTGATGGCCAGCGACCGTGTCCTGGTGGCTTCCAACCATCCCTTGGGCGGCCTCGACGGCATCGCGCTGATTGGTGCGGTAGGTAACCATAGAGGTGAGACTTTGACGCCTGTCAACGATTTCTTGATGTTCGTGAAGAACCTCCGACCGATTTTCATTCCTGTCAGTAAGGTGGGTAGTGCCACGGCCAACCGAGAGGAGAGCCTGAAACTGTTCAACGAGACCTTTGCGGGCGATGCCACCATCTGTTATTTTCCTTTCGGCCTTTGCTCACGCAAGACAAAAGGCGGCAAAATCATGGATTTGGACTGGAAAAAGACGTTTTTGACGAAGTCGAAGGCATATCAGCGTGACATCGTTCCTGTGCATATCGAAGGCCGCAACTCGAACTTTTTCTATAACCTTGCCCGCCTGCGCAAAGGCTTGGGAATCAAGGTGAATATCGAGATGGCTTTCCTCGTCGATGAGTTCTTAAAACAACGCAACAAACAGCTGACCATCACCTTTGGCAAGCCTATTCCTTATCAAACTTTCGACCGTCGGTTCACCGATGCCCAATGGGCCGAGAAGCTTCGTACTTTCTCCTACAATTTGGCAAAGGATGCCGATTTGGTTTTTGATCCTCTAAAAGAATACACGATATGACGAAAGATGTTATTGCACCGGTGCCAGTTGAGGCCATCATGGAAGAGCTGACTCAGGAGAAGTTTTTCCGCAAGACTAACAACGGAGGAAATGAAATCTATGTGCTGACGGCACACGAATCGCCCAACATCATGCGCGAGATTGGTCGTTTACGCGAAATCAGCTTCCGTGACTCGGGCGGCGGTACGGGTCTCGACTGCGACATCGACGTGTTCGACACCCGCGACGAGAACTTCTTCTATCAACTCATCGTTTGGAATCCCGTTGACAGAGCCATTGTGGGAGGCTATCGCTTCCTGCTCTGCGACCATCTGCCCGTCGATGCTAACGGCCAGGTGGACACGCCCACCAGCGAGCTGTTTCTCTATTCCAAAAAGTTTGTAGAGGAGTATTTGCCCTACACCATCGAGTTGGGCCGCTCGTTTGTGCAACCCAACTACCAGCCATCTAAGAGTCTATCGAAAGGCTTGTATTCTTTGGATAACCTATGGGACGGTTTGGGTTCGTTGGTTGACATTTATCCTGAAGCAAAATATTATTTCGGCAAGGTGACGATGTATCCCTCGTTGGAACGCACCTCGCGCGACATGATCCTGTATTTCATACAGAAGCATTTTCCTGATACAGAAAATTTGGTCACGGTGCGGCCCGAACTTAACCTACCTATCCTGACTGACACGGAATGGCTTGAAAGTGTCTTCAATGCCGACAATTATCGTGACAACTACAAGATTTTGGTGAAGCAGGTGCGCGAACGTGGCGCCGCTGTGCCGCCATTGGTCAATGCCTACATGAACCTTTCGCCCACTTTGCGCTCGTTTGGCACGGCACTCAACCCAGGTTTCGGTGAAGTGGAAGAAACGGGTATTTTGATGACGATCAGCGATATGTTTGAGGAGAAAGTCAAACGTCACTTGATTTACGACCAGAATGCGATTCCAGAACACTTAAAAATGCCCTTCTATGCAAATTAAAAAAGCCGAATTTTTGACGAGCAACAATCGCTTCGAGTTTTTGCCGAACGACAATATTCCTGAATATGCCTTTATCGGCCGCTCGAACGTAGGCAAATCCTCGTTGATTAACATGCTGGTGCAGCGCAAAGGTTTGGCCAAGACCTCGTCGGTGCCAGGCAAGACGGTGGCTATCAACCATTTCATCGTCAACGATGCTTGGTATTTGGTTGACCTACCGGGATATGGCTATGCCCAGCACTCGAAGAAAACCCGTGAGCAATGGCGTATCATGATCAACAACTACATCCAGCGTCGGCGCAATCTGGTGACGACGTTTGTCTTGGTTGACTCACGTCTTGAGCCGCAGAACAACGACATTGGCTTCATGGAATGGCTAGGCGAGAGTCAGGTACCTTTCTGCATCGTCTTTACCAAGGCCGACAAGGTGTCGAAAGCTGAGCTCGACCGTAACGAGGAAGCAATGAAGAAGCGCCTGCTGGAGAACTGGGAGGAACTGCCGCCCATCTTCATCACCTCGGCGGAGAAGAAGCAGGGGAGGGACGAGGTGTTGGATTACATCGAGCAGCAGAACAATGAGATTGCAGATCTCCTCAACAAGAAAAAGTAACTATAGTTAACCTCAATATTCACTTAAAACTACATCACTATGGGAATGTTAATTTCAATTCTGATTGGCGCTCTGGCAGGTATCATCGCCGGTAAAATCATGAACTACGGCCTCGGTTTGATCTGGGCCATCATCGTTGGTGTTGTCGGCGGCTTTTTGGGCAGCTGGATCTTCAGTATCATCGGTCTCCCTGTCAGTACCTCCTTCTGGGGCCAACTTCTGGTCGGAACCGTTGGCGCCGTGGTGCTGCTGTGGCTTGTCTCTAAGATTAAGAAGAAGTAAGTCT
>DAIOUZ010000080.1:5473-10101 GCA_036759285.1 Candidatus Limiplasma sp.
CGTTAATACGAAAAGCGGAGCCACAAGCTTCGCTTTTTTTAGATTCCCTTCCGGAATGGAGTAATATCATTCATTTAACATGCGGCGGATTGTAGTGTTTATGTCTCGTAAACATGACTTACCGCCGCAGTTCACAAAACAGAGGCCCTCCATTCCCGAAGGGAATCTCATTTGAAATATACTCGAGTAATCCCTGTTCCACCCGTTTCCAACGAGGCATCGCAGAAACGTTCGATGTCGTGGTTGTGGCTGAGTTTCTCGCGGATGAGTTTGCGCAGGATGCCGTTGCCCTTGCCGTGAAGGATGCTCACCTCCTTGATGCTCAATAGCTTTGCCTCATCCAAGTATTTGTCGACGATGTCCAAGGCTTCTTCGGCGCGCTTGCCACGCACGTCGAGGGTGAGATCGAAATGCTCGGCCTTTTCGCTGAGGTCTTCGGCGATGCCGTTCTGCCAGCGGCGTTGCGTCTTGCGGGCCTCGGCGCGGCTTACCTTGCGGAGCTTGTCGGGACTGGTGCGCAAGCGGATGCTGTCGAAGAGGATGGTGGCATCGGTGTCGCTGATAGCCAAAATTTCACCGACCACCTGCATTTCCTCGATGCAGACAGTGTCGCCCACTTTCAGCACCGCTTCAGCCTCTTCCTTTTTCTTGGCTTCGGCTACTTCTTTGGCTTTCTGCGCAATCTCCTCCTTGGTCTTTTCAAGGTTTTGGCGGATTTCCTTGGTCTTGGTCTTCTCGGCCTGTGCCTCCTTGATTTCCTTGATGGTGCGCTCGATTTGGCTGTTGGCTTTTTGAATCAGTTCCTGGGCTTCGGCAGCGGCATCGCGGAGGTATTGTTTCTTCTTGCTTTCCAGTTCGGAGAGGAGACCTTTGTATTTCTCCACCACCTCGGTCAGCAGCTGGTCGGCGATGCGCAGGTCTTGTTCCTTTTTGCGGATGGCTTTCTTGTCGACTTCAAGCTGTTGCAGTTGTTTCTCGAACTTGAGGTGTTGGTCGCCTGTGATGTTGGCGGCATCGTCTAGAATTTGTTTCGGGAAGCCGATTTTCTTGGCGATTTCGAAAGCGAACGAAGAGCCGGGCTTGCCCGTCATCATGATGTACATGGGCTGCATGAAGCGCGTGTCGAACAGCATAGCACCATTGACGATGCCCTCATGGTTGTCAGCCAAAAGTTTGAGTTTCTTGTTGAGTTCCAACAAAATGGCCTCAGCGATGGCACCGCCCAATTGCGGCTCCGTGCCCGTGCCGAACTCGTCGATGAGAAACAAAGTCTTTTCGTCGGCATGTTCCAACAAAGCCTTCATATTAATAAGGTGCGAGCTGTAGGTCGACAGGTCGTCTAGAATGGATTGCTCGTCGCCAATGTCGATGAAGAGGTTTTCAAACAAGCCACATTGCGAGTCGACGCGCATGGGAGGCATGAGACCGCATTGCAGCATGTATTGTAGCAGTCCAGTGGTTTTAAGGCAAACCGACTTGCCGCCCGCGTTGGGACCGCTGATGACGAGGATACGGTCGATCTCGTCCAGCTTCAAGTCTAACGGAACAACTTGCTTTCCTTGCGCTTTTAGCTTTTTCTCCAGCAAAGGATGCCGCGCTTGCTGCCAGTTAATATAAGGTGTGTCAAGGATTTCGGGCTTCACGCCACCGATTTCTTGCGCCAATAACGCTTTGGCGCGGATGAAGTCGAGTTCGCCGAGGAGGTTCCATGCTTTGCGCAGTTCGGAGAGATAGGGCCGTAGCAAGCGCGTGAAGGCCATTAGAATGCGGTGGATTTCGCGTTTCTCAGCATATTCCAACTCCTTGATTTCGTTGGAGGTATCGAAGATTTCGGCAGGTTCGATATAGACGGTCTGTCCTGTAGCTGATTCGTCATGGATGAAACCGCGTATGGCGCGTTTGTCACCTGCCTTTACCGGGATGACCAACCTGCCGTCGCGGACGGTAAGCTCCGATTTCTGGTCGACCCAGCCTGCGGTCTTGGCATCGCTCATGATTTGTCTGATGCGCCGCTCGATGCCACCTTGCTTGCGACGAATGCTTTGGCGGATTTCAAGCAACTCAGTGGAGGCGTTATCGGGAATCTCGCCTTTATCATCGACGAGGCGGTTGACCTCGGTGAAGATGCTGCGGTCGATGAAGATATTCTCAATCAGTGATTTAAGTCGTGGGGTCTCATTGGCACTTTCGGAACGACCATAACGCAAGATGGCTTCAAGCACATTGAGCGAAGGCTTCAAGGCAAACAAATCTTCCACATTGAGGCAGGTGCCGTCAATTTGGACACGGTGGAAGGCCTCACGTAGGTCGTGGAAGTCGCGCACGGGGAAGGGAATACCCGTCTGGAGCAGATGGATAAACTCTTCTGTCTGTTCCAAACTTTTGATAATTAGGTTTTTATCGTTTGAAAAGGCTAGGTTTTCCACCTTCTCCAATCCCATCGCGCTGATGCAATGGTCGGAGAGCATCTGACGGATGCTTATGAAACCGATTTTCTGTTCAAAGTTGGTCGGGTAAATCACGGTATGTGCGTTTTGAGATGCAAAAGTACACAAAATTTTACCAGTAATAATGTCATGGCCAATTATATTCCCGAGTCGAGGAATTGGAACACCCCCATGTAGACGATGCCTTTGTTGTCGGTGTAGGTGGCTATGTCGTCGCCACTAATGACAATTTTGTGGAAACTGTCGTCCACTTTCAACAATGGGCGGAGTTCTTGATTTCGTTTTTCTTCGTCGTCCATTTTGAAAGCAGATTGGATATAGTATTTGTCCCTTCCGTTTTGGGCGATGAAATCGATTTCATATTGTATGTATTCCAATTTTCCGTTGTGCATCTCGCGACTTTCCACCAATCCAACATCAACGCTGAAACCTTTCATTCTCAGTTCGTTGTATATAATGTTCTCCATGATGTGGGTGATTTCCTGTTGGCGGAAATTCAATTTGGCATTGCGCAATCCCACATCAACAGAATAGTATTTTTTTATGCTCTCAAAATACTTGTTTCCTTTGATGTTGAAACGTTTGGCTCCTTCGAACAGGAAGGACTCTTCGAGATAGGTGATGTAATTGCCAATGGTTTCAGAATTGATCTTTGTTTTTTGTATGCTTTGCAACACATTACTGATGCGGTTGGGGTTGGTAAGTGAGCCGATGGAGGAACAGAGCGCGTCGGCAAGATTCGACAGGGCTTCACGGTTTTTCACATGGTTGCGTTCCACCACGTCATCAAGGTAGGTCTTGTTCCAAAGGCGCTGCAGGTAGGCCACTTTCTGCTCGGGGGTATGGTGGTTGAGCAGTCCAGGCATACCGCCGTATGTGTAGTATTCCTTCCAAAGCTCGTTGAGAGGCTCTGTTCTGTTGGAGCGGAATTCCTTGAAGGAGAGTGGGTAAACCCTCACCTCATCGCCGCGACCGCGAAAGATGGTGCGGATGTCGGACGACAGGAAATGTGAATTGCTACCAGTGATGTAGACATCGACATTGTCCTTGGCATTCAGACCGTTGACGATTTTCTCGAAACCTTCCACCTCTTGCACTTCATCGAGGACGACGTAATAGTTGGCGGTTGCCGAGGTGATGCGGCTGTACAGGAAATCTTTCAAAGCTTTGCGTTCGGTGAGGTCGCCGTAGATTTCTTCCTCGTCGTCCAAGTCGAAGGAAACGATGATGATGTTTTGCTCGGGTATGCCTTTGGTGAGCAGATAGTCCTTGAAAATCCGTTTCAGCAACCACGACTTCCCGCATCGTCTTGGCCCAGTGACGATTTTCACCTCGCCGTTGTCCATCCGGTCGATGAGTTTTTGGAGGTAAGTCTCGCGTTTGATGTAACTGTTCTCCATTTTCTATCCGTAATTTGCTGCAAAATTACAATAAATTCCGATTTCAGCAAGTACTTTATCCGAAATTTACTGTAAAATTACAATAAATTCCGATTACAATATGACTTCTATCCGAAATTTACTGCAAAAATGCAATGAATTTCGGTTTCAGAATAAATTTTGTTCTTTTGTTCAATAACCAATTATGTGTCCTGTTGCTGAAAATCTATCTCTTGCAACCGTTTCTCAATATGCGCAAAGGTTTTCTTATAGGGGGCGCGAAATTTTGAAATGGAACAAAAAAACTGCTCAATTTGACATGATGGTCGAAATTGAGCAGTTTGACTGTTTTAGTAATTATTTCTTGACAATCTGCTTCGTAACCCATCCAGACGAGGTGAACACTTTTAACAAATAGGTGCCCGAATTTAGTTCGGTAATATCTATCTCACTACTACTGAACTCCTTAATAAATTGTCCATTGATAGCATAAACCTCAATTCTTTCCAAGCCTTCGATATCGATGCAAATTAGGCCATCCGTTGGATTCGGGTAAACATCAATTGTAAAGCTGTTTTCATCAACACCAGTTTCATCGAAAATGGCTTTAATTGGACCATCTACAAAAGGCTCAACACTTAGAGGGTTGCTAATTGAAACAAAACCATAATCTGAAATGTACCAATTGATAAACCTAAAACCGTCTTGGGGGATGGCCAATAATTCCAACAATCCATCTTCACACGAAGTCGGCTCATGAAGGATTTGAACCGTTCCCATGCCATCATATTCAGTCACAATG
>DAIOUZ010000080.1:10111-13722 GCA_036759285.1 Candidatus Limiplasma sp.
AATGCTGTATGAATACAACAAATCTTCCTGAATATTGGTAAATTCACTCCAATATTCCGCATCTTCATATTCTGACGCCAATCCGCAAGGAACAATTACAGGGATGGTTTTGGGAACACCTTCAAAAGTGTTTTGAGTAATACTCGGCTTTTTTTGGCATTTTATTGTAATGGACTCTAAACCCGTGCCTTTGAATGCATTTGATTCCAAATAAACATCTCCATAACTATAGGGAACATCTATGAACAATCGTTTCAAATTGATACAATTATAAAATGCAGATGCGCTCACTCTTGCCCTAACATTTAGAATTAGATTTGCTTCAATAAGACTTGAACAACCAGAAAAAGCATAAGACCCAATGCCATCAATCATTGTCGACAACTCGATAGATTCTAGAGATGAGCAATTCTTAAAAGCATATGATCCAATTGCACTAACAAAGTTTGGCAATTCAACGCTTTGCAAATTCATACAATTCTCAAACATGGAAGTAGTTATTCCCCAACATAAAGAATCTGGAAGAATAGCTTCCTTTAATGAACTACAATCTGAAAACACAGCCTCACCCATCTCAACAACACTATTAGGAATTGAGATAGATTGAAAAGCACAATTACTAAAAGCCCTATCTCCAATAGAAAACAATACGTCCGAGAAATCAATAGATTCAAGTTTGCTGCATCTAGAAAACACGGAGTTTCCAATGCTCTGAATACTAGCACCCAAACTTGTATGACGGAGATTGGAACACTTAAAAAATGCGCCCTCTTGAATATAACGAATACTGTCGGATAAAACGATGGAGTTCAATAAAGTGTCGCCAATAAAAGCATGTTCTCCAATTCCATATACGGTATAGGTTATGCCATCATGTTCCACTGTCATGGGAACTATCACATCTCCACTAATATATATTTCATCACCCATGTCAACAATAACCCTATTGCTTTGATTATTGAGAATGGTGTAATACAATGTCTGACCAGATTCGCAAACCGCCGAAAAGTCGTAGGCCAAACTATTGGCTGCAATGCCTATCAAAAGGCTCAATGTAATAACAAGCTTTTTCATTTTATTGATGTTTTATTGGGTTAGTTTTGGACAAAGGTAAGCATAAAAAGTACCTGTCAAGAGGTTTTCGGGAAGGCCTCTCGTTTTGTCCCTATGATTTTTTCAACTCATTATTGATTTTCAATGTATTAACTAAAAACAGTCTCCGATTTTGTCCCTATGATTTTTCGAGATATTAATAATGTATGCCCATGGTTTGCTTCGTTTTTGGCCTTTTCTCAGTCCCCAAGCAATAAAGAAAGGCGTTCACCATTCGTTTGATTGCTTATTCCTATTGAAGGCGTCTGGAAAAGCCTGTGGGTAAATAAGCACGAAATAGTTCACGCCTAAAACGCGAACTTTTCGCTTACTTATTCTCACCCTTAAATAGTTTTCCAGACTTTTCAATAGGAGAACAAGAGCGTAAAGTCCTAATTTATTATATTATGTTATTTATCTATCAATCAATTGCCTTTCGTTTATTCTTCAATTATTTGGTTTGCCCATTCAGGCATGTTTTCTATATATCGTTTCACTATTTTGCCGTCAGAGAAGCGTATAAGCAACATGGCTTCTGCATCATCTATGGAGTTGTCATACAAATAAGTACGGTCAACTTTGGAGGCAATGTATTTGCAGTTGAGGATGGATTTTTGGTAACGCGAGATAACCTTGGTAATTGGTACATCGTGGCCACCTTTCATCACTCGTTGTGCAATGCGGGAAGCATTGATTGCGGGTGATTTTGTGCAGACGAAAAACAACCTAACGAAAAAACCTGCCTTTTTTGCCCTTTCAATGTAATTGATTTTGTCTTTGGCGGACAAAACCGTTTCAAAAATCAGGCTTTTGCGTTCCACTAAGCATTTTTCTCGCCATTCTTCGCAATATACCACTGCTTTTTTGATGGCATCCATAGAGTTCCAGTCGCCGAATCTTTCTTGTGCAATGATATCAGGATTGATGTAAACCGAATCCTCCATCCATTCATGTTGAAGGATTTTGCTGGTTACGGAAGTTTTTCCACTTCCGTTTGGACCTGCAATCACAATTAAAACCGGTTTTCTGGCCTCTGTGCTCATTAGTCGTTGCCGTATTGCTGTTGATACATCAGGCTGATTTCATTGAAAAACTTCTCCAGGGCCTCTTTGTTGCTTTGTTTCGCTTCCTCTGCGGCTTCCCGCATAATATACGCCAGCATCTCGTCCGTTGGCTCTTCCAACGAAGTCAAGCGGTAGGCGTTGATTTCCTTTTCTGACATGGTCTATATACGTTGTTCACCGCAAAAATACTACTTTTTCCGATAAAACCGCTATCTTTGCCCCAAAATTTGAAAACTATGATAAGACTAGAAATCTGTGCCAACGGCATCAAGTCGTTGCAGAACGCGATGGATGGCTGCGCCCAATGCGTGGAGCTATGTGAATGCCTCGAAGTGGGCGGTGTCACGCCGTCATTTGGTACGCTGGCGAAAGCCATCGACATTTCGTTTATCCCTGTGCGTGTGCTCATCCGTCCGCGCCCAGGCAACTATATCTACGACGAGGAAGAAGTGGAGATGATGAAGACCGACATCATGCTTTGCAAGAAGCTCGGCTTTGAGGGTGTGGTTATCGGGGCCTTGAACGACAAAGGCGAACTTGATGTTGAGACCATTAAGGCTTTGATGGGAGCGGGCGAGGGACTGAAGTTCACTTTCCACCGTGCCATCGATGCCTGCGTGAAGCCTTTTGAGGCCGTTGAGAAACTGATAGAACTCGGTTTCGACAAAATTCTGACTTCGGGTGGTAAGCCCACAGCTTTGGAAGGTGTCCCGATGATTGCCGAGATGCAGTTGCGCTATGGCGACAAAATCGGCATCATGCCAGGCGGTGGCATCAACCTCGGGAATGTGAAGGACATCTTGAACATGACGGGCGCAGTGCATTGCCACGCCTCGCTGGCGCATTGGGTGCCGCGCTTCAACGAGAAACTCTATCCCAACCAAAAGGACGCGACTGGTGCGACGATGGTCTGGACCGAGTCGAACCGCGACTTGATTTACGAAATGGAAAAGATGTTGAATCCGTTCTGATGCAAATTATCTCACGCAAATATAATGTCTCACGCAGAATTCGCAGAATTCGCTGAACCTGCCGGACGAGAAACAGGCGTCGCATTGTGATTCATATAATTCTGCGATTTCTGCGTGCCAAAAATAACACACACTATGAAAAAAATCTTTCCCCTGATTCTTTTGATACTTGCATTTTCCGCTTGCAAACAGATTGAGAAGCCCAACGTCGTAGTGCAAAGCCTCAATCAAGGCTGGACGCTCACGGGAGACACCTTAGATATTAATTTGCAGGTCAATGTGCCCTCGGTAGTGCAACAGAGCCTCTATGAAAACGGTTTGATCCCGCATCCTTATCTCGGCACGGTGGAGAACCAATTGCTTTGGATCTCCGACTATCCTTGGGACTACACTTTGCATTTCGATGCGGATAAGGAACTGTTTGAAAAAGAGAATGTTGAGCTAACTTTTGAGGGTCTTGACACTTACGCTGAAGTCAGTTTGA
>DAIOUZ010000081.1:0-1510 GCA_036759285.1 Candidatus Limiplasma sp.
CTACTACGAGTACATCGACACGCCTGCTGGCGCTGGTACGTACTACTATCAGGTGCGCGCCGACTACGGTGACTGCGAATCAGAGCCTGCTTTGGCTGCTGACGAGCCTGCCCACAACTACGTGACGGCTACCGTTGACGCTATCGGTGAGAACAGCGACAACGTCGCTCTGTTCCCGAACCCGACCAGCGGCAACGTGACCATCCAAGCCGAAGGCATGAACCACATCACTGTGGTGAGCGTCCTTGGCCAGGTGGTTTACGATGCTGACCTCAATGCAAACGAAGTCACCCTGAACATGGGTCAGTTCAACGCTGGCATGTACATGGTGCGCGTCTACACTGAGACTGGCGTGACCGTCAAGCGCGTTACTGTGATGCAGTAAATGATTTTATCGAAACGCAATCGCGTTTCAATAAAATGGAAGGGCAATCCGAAAGGGTTGCCTTTCTTTTTTGCAAAAAAACAAGTCAACCCATGTAAATATGCAAAAATTAGTATATTTGCAGAATCAAATATTAACTAAGATGGAAATGTATCTGATTTGGCTTATTGCCGCAATCGTATTGGTGATTATAGAAATTTGCACTGCGGGGTTTGGTTCGATTTGTTTTGCCATAGGCGCTGCTTTTTCAGCTCTTTTTGCTGGATTGGGTGCTAATTTTACCTGGCAGATTGTGGTTTTTGCCATCGTCTCACTGTTGACTTTCATTTTCTTGCGTCCCATTGTAATGCGTTTCTTGGAAAAGAAGTCTAAAGATGTGAAAACGAATGCCGAAGCCATCATTGGTCGTAAAGGCATCGTCTCGGAACGCATTGACGCATCGCAACATACAGGCCGGGTGGCCATCGATGGTGATGACTGGAAAGCCGTTTCCGAAGATGGCTCCATCATCGAAAAAGGCGCGGAAGTCAAAATCATGAAGTTAGATAGTATAATAGTAACCGTAAAACAATAAGAATTATGAATGTCACTAACATCGTACTAATCGTATTACTTGTCTTCGTCGTATTGTACGTACTTCGTGGAATCAAGATCGTTTCGCAGTCGGAAACGATGATTGTGGAACGTCTTGGCAAGTACAACCGCACCTTGAATGCTGGTATCAATGTCATCCTGCCCATTGTTGAGCAGGCTAAGGAAACTATTGTCCGTCGCCAGAACGGTGCCCTGTCACGTACATCCCGCATTGATATGCGTGAACAGGTGTATGACTTTGATAAACAGAGCGTTATTACAAAAGATAATGTGATGACCGAAATCAACGCCTTGCTCTATTTCCAAATCGTGGATCCGATGAAGGCCGTATATGAGATTCAGAACCTCCCAGTCGCTATCGAGAAGCTCACGCAGACTACGCTTCGTAACGTGGTTGGTGAGATGGAGCTTGACGAAACCCTGACTTCGCGAGACACCATCAACTCAAAGCTTCGTAATGTGTTGGATGATGCCACAAACAAATGGGGTGTGAAGGTGAATCGCGTTGAGTTGCAGGATATTACACCGCCT
>DAIOUZ010000081.1:1520-13538 GCA_036759285.1 Candidatus Limiplasma sp.
ACGCCGTACCATGGAACTGCAGATGCAGGCTGAGCGTAACCGTCGTGCCGAGATTCTGAAGGCAGAGGGTGAGAAGCAAGCACAAATCTTGAATTCAGAAGGTGAGAAACAAGCTGAAATCAATGCGGCTGAGGCTGACAAGCAGGCTAACATTCTCAAGGCTGAAGGTGAGGCACGGGCCAAGGTGTTGCAAGCAGAGGCTGAGGCAGCTGCCATCCGCAACATTGCCGAGGCTGTTGCCGACCGTGGTGCCGATCCGGTCAACTATCTGTTGGCTGTGAAGTATATTGAGACCTTGAAAGAAGTGGCCAGCGGTCAGGAGAACAAAACCGTGTATCTGCCTTACGAAGCTACCAATATGCTGGGCTCGCTTGGCGGCATAAAGGATTTGTTTGGAAAGTAATTTTGGATTTACCTTTTCGAAAACCATAACCTTATGTTTTCCTACAAGAAAGACATACATATTGGCAACATGATTCAAAGCGAGTTGGAGCGGCAGGGGAGAAGTGCTGCTTGGCTGGCTAAATCAATTTTTTGTGAGAAGTCGAATATTTATAAGCTGTTTAAGAGGGAAAGTATTGGTGTTGAGCAGCTTATGAGGATTTCGGAAGTTATGGGCCATGACTTTCTAAAGGATTGCTATGAGCCATCGGAGTAGTATTTTGGATTTGTAGTCCAAAATAGGTGGATTTTCGTGCAATAGCTTTTTCCGTCGTTTCTACTTTTTATATTTTTGTTTCTCATTCTTGAGTTATGAAAAGTAGAATAATAGTAGTATTGTTGCTTGTTTTTACGGTCTCCTGCAAAAATGCAATTGAGGAAGAGTTTTTGCTAGATGTAAATCCAGAATTTTCAAGGGTTTATGAATTGAAGGATGCTTTTCCTGATAGTGCCATGATGATTATGGATGCTATCGCAGATACGTTAGACGAGTTGGCCCTGTATTCAAAATCAAAATTGCAATATGCGGAGTATCAGATACTTCTTACCGAGTTACACTACAAGAATTACCGTCGGATAACCAATGATAGTTTGGTCTTTATGGCTTTTGACATTATCGATTCTATCATTCCAGGGATGCAGGTCCAACATCGGAATAAGGAATTGGTTTTCCAGAAGGCACGTGCTTATTATTATAAAGCTGTTGTAGAAGAGTTGAAGTCTGAGCAACATGTTTTGGCTTTTGAAGATTATTTGAAATCGCTTTGGATTATGGATGGGCTGATGGGGAAAATACATGTTTTTTATCATGGTAAACAAGACCCTGAGTATGAGCATTTTTCAGCTTTAATTTACGACCGACTTGCCTGGTTTTTGTACACATACGATGTTTGGGATACGTCGTTGGAGTGTTTGGAAAAGTCGAGTGAGTGTTTCATGGAGGAAAACAATATGTTGGGTGTGGCGTCTAATTTGGAACTGATGGGTGATGTGATGTTGGCGCAAGCCGATTTGGTGAATTCTTTGGCCTATTACAAGAAATCGGACAGCATCCACGAACGGCTCAAAACCGATAATATCTATCAGCATTTCAGCAGTTTGATACATCGTGCGTTGGATCTGTACAATGTTGGCGAAAAACATGCTTGCTATGACCTGCTTCATCATGCCCTTGAGATGACTGAAAGAGGATGGCTAACACGTCAGGTTCGCTTTTCATTAGGGTATTTCTATTTTGAAAATCAACAATTTGACTCTGCACTTTTCAATTATGAAAGGAGCTACCCATTATTGCCACGTCAGACCATCAAGACCTACTGCCGAATCATCAAGGCCGCCAATATTTTGGGTGATTCTGTGAAGTCAGCCTTTTACGGCGAGCTTCTGTCGGATCTGTATTTGAGCCAAGTGGCGCAGAGTGGGGACAGAACCAAGATGGTCATGCTCTATGAACAGCATAAGGCAGATAGCAAGGATGCAAGACAAAAGGATGTCTTTTACTTTATTTTGTTGGTTGTCACGTTATTAATTCTCATCATTTTTATTGACATCATTTATATAAATAGGAGAAAGCGTCGACACAGGATGGAAATTGAGGCTCACGAAAAGATTCAGGCTTCGCTTGAAGATGAGATTGTTACGACGAAAATCGATTCAAAGCAGAAAGAAGAGAAGATTAAGTCGTTGGAGACTGAACTTGAAAAGGCAGTGTCCAATCCTGATTTCCAAAAGTTGCCTTTTGACCAAAAGATGGAGACTTTGTATGAAATGCCAATCAGCAAACGCGTTCGCAAGGTGATGGATGCCAATGTGAAGGCTGGCTCCTCGTACCCTGAATTGGTGTTATCGGATAACCAGTTGACCATGCTCGTCAATGCGGTTGATGCGGTCTTCCCGAAATTCTCTGTTCAGATTATTGAAAGGTTCCCGCGGATGAAACGGTCGGATGTGGTATATTGCTGTATGTATATCTTGGGAGTGACCGAGGTGCAGGCGGCGGCCCTTACCGGAAAAACATACCAAGCTGTTTGGACCCGATCGATGAAATTACACGAAATCTTCGATAACAAGTCGAATCTTCAATTGGTTTTGCATGATTTTCTAAAATCTTGGTAATCATTTATTTATTATTCTTATATGGAACCGAACATCTCCCAATCAATATTTGATTGAAAGGTTTGATTTTTTTTGATTATTCTATTAAGGAATTGAAAAATAGAAAGATGATAGGTTTGTTCTTTGAAAAGATTTGATTTGTTTTTTTTCTGTGTTTTTTCCTCTTTTTTTGCGCCAATGTACATTTGCAAACCAAATTAAAAAAGAGTGTTATTATGAAATTCGTCATGAAAGAAGTCCATGTGGGCAAACTAATCCATGAAGAGTTGTTGCGTCAGGGGAGGACTGTCAATTGGTTCGCAAAGGAAATCTACTGTGAGAAATCCAATGTCTATAAGATGTTTAATAGAAAAAGCATCGATTTGCACCAACTGATGAAAATCTCTGAAGTTTTGGATCATAATTTTCTGCGAGATTGTTATACGGATTCTGAATGAATCTCGTGAATTGGTTAATATTTTTTGCGAGCCGCAATCCTCTCCCCGAGAATTGCGGCTTTTTTTGTTTGCTATTTTTGAGAATTGCTTATCTTTGCGGCTTAAATAACCGATTTGACGCAATGGAGATCTTGGATTTGTATGACCGTGACTTGAAACTTACTGGACAGACCATTGAGCGAGGTCAACGTGTTCCTCCTGGCTTGATGATCCCCATTGTGGCGGTTTATGTTTACAACGACCACAGTCAATACCTGATTCAAAAAGTGGCGCCAAGGAAAGGCAATTACTATTCCACCACTGCGGGGCATGTGCAGAGTGGTGAGTATGATTTTGCTCAGGCTATGTTGCGTGAGATGAAAGAGGAAATCGGGCTTTCTGCAACAAAGAGTGAACTCAAATTGGTGAAAATCAGGCGATACGATTACAAGTTTACATTCCTTTACATGCTGAAAAGTAATGTGCCTGCCGAAATGCTACGCCTCCAAAAAGACGAAGTGGATTCGGTGATGTGGATGACCCACGCGGAAATTGAGCTGCTTTGCAAGATGGGCCTGTTCAACCGTACGCACTATCAATTGCTGCTCGATTGCGAAGAAAGATTGCAAAACAAGCGTTGATTGTTTTTTCGTTTCGTTATTTTGGCTATATTTGCGGCAAATTATTTTTTATTGCAACAAATACCTTATTTATTATGATAGCAAGAGAATTACTAGATCCGAAAAGCATCGTAGTGTGCGGTGCATCGTCAGACATCCACAAACCTGGTGGAAAAGCTTTGAAAAACCTTTTGGAGAGTCCTTTCAGAGGTCCGGTTTATGCAGTGAACCCCAAAGAGACCGAAGTGCAAGGCGTGAAATGCTATGCCAAGGTCGATGACCTGCCGCAAGTGGAATGCGCCATCCTTTGCATTGCCGCTAAGTTCTGCGCCCAGACCGTCGATGTGCTGGCCAAAGAAAAAGGCTGCAAAGGCTTCATCATCATTAGTGCCGGATTCTCGGAGGAGAATGCCGAGGGTGCTGCTATCGAGAAGCATATTGTTGACACCATCAACAGCGTCGGCGGTAGCTTGATTGGCCCTAACTGCACTGGCTTCCTTAATTTGAACTATGCCGGCTGCTTCGACACGCCTATCCCAACACTCGACCCGAAGGGTGTCGATTTCATCACGGGTTCAGGTGCCACAGCCGTGTTTATCAAGGAATACGGTATGAGCAACGGCTTGAAATTCAATAGTGTGTGGGCAGTGGGTAACTCGGCTCAATTGGGTATCGAGGATGTGCTGGAACACTTGGACGAGACCTTCGACCCGGTGAAGTCGAGTCACGTCATTATGCTTTACATGGAAAAGATTGGCGATCCGCAACGACTGCTCAAACACTCACGCAGCCTCATCAACAAAGGATGCCATATCGCTGCCATCAAGTCGGGTGGCTCGGCAGCAGGTAGCCGCGCCGCCTCGTCACACACAGGCGCCCTGGCCACCAACGATGCCGTTGTTGACGCCTTGTTCCGCAAAGCAGGCATCGTGCGCTGCCAGAACCGTCAGGAACTGACGACAGTGTGCGGCGTGTTCATGCACCCCGAAATCAAAGGCAACCGTTGCGCCGTCATTACCCACGCTGGCGGTCCCGCCGTGATGCTCACCGACGTGCTTTCCAACGGCGGCATGGAGTGGCCTTCGCTCAAGGAACACCGGAGGCTCAAGTGTTGGCAATCCTATCGACTTCCTCGCCACGGGTACGGCCGAACAACTCGGCTATATCATCGACACAGTCGAGAACGAATACACCGACATCGACTTCTCGGTCGTTATCTTCGGCTCGCCAGGCTTGTTCAGCAACAAAGAGGTTTATGACCTCCTTGACGAGAAGATGAAGACCTGCAAGAAACCTATCTTCCCTGTGCTTCCTTCCATCATCAACGTGAAGGACGAAATCGAGGACTTCATCGCCAAGGGTCGCATCAACTTCCCGGAGGAGTGCGTATTGGGCAATGCCATCTGCAAGGTGTATAATACCCCGAAACCGCAGCCCGAGAACGTGGAGATGCCTAAAATCGACACCGCTCGCATCCGCAAGTGCATCGACGGCTGCGAAAACGGCTACATCGGTCCGGATAAGATTTACGAGTTGTTAGACGCAGCAGGCATCGCACAGAAGCAGATCCGTGTCGTTGACCAGAAGCAGCAGGCGCTCGACTTCGCCAACCAGGTGGGTTATCCGCTTGTGATGAAGGTGGTCGGTCCTGTGCACAAGTCAGATGTGGGCGGCGTGACCTTGAATGTGCGCGACATCGAGACCGTCGGCAAGGAGTTCGACCGCTTGATGGCCATCAAGGACACCTACGCTGTGGAGATGTATCCCATGCTCGACGGTACGGAGGTCTACATCGGTGCCATCCGCGACCCGAAGTTCGGCCATCAAGTGTTCTTCGGTCTGGGCGGCATCTTCATCGAGGTGTTGAAAGACGTGCAGAGTGCCCTTGTGCCCATCAGCGCGCCGGAGGCCAAAGAAGCTCTCACACATCTCCGTGGATACAAGATCTTGCAGGGTGTGCGTGGCCAGCAGCCAGTCAATGTTGATGTCTATGCCGAGCAGATTGCAAGAGTAGCCGCATTGGTGATGGCCGCTCCCGAGATTGCCGAGATGGACCTCAACCCGCTGCTTGGCAACCCGAAAAACGTCGTTGCCGTGGATGCACGTATTCGAATTGAGAAATAATTGATGAGACGCGTGACTACGAGACGCGAGACGTGGGGGCAACCCTGTGTCCCGCGTCCCGAAGTCCCGTGTCAAAAAGGAAAATCATGATTACCGAGAAAGCCACCTATTACCTCGTATATGCTGCGCTGGTCCTTATTACCTTTTTGGCCGACAATTACCTGCTGAAAAAGACCGACAAGACCAGCCGTACCATCGGCTATGTCATCAGTATCATCGCTGACTTGGCCATTTTCGGTTATGGCATTTATCTTTATAAAGCCAAAGGCGAAGACCAAACGGGCTTTGTGCTCGGTGGCATTTTGTGTGGCCTTTGTTTGCTTTGCCTGCTGGGACGCTATTGGCAGAACAAGGAAGCCGACAAGAAACGAAACCGTCAATGAAACGTCTTTTCTTCATAGGGTTTGCCGTTTTGTTGGCGCAAAACCTGTTGGCACAGACGAAGGTCGTCTTTTCCCAACAGGGCGGTTTCTATGAAGAAAGTTTCCCCTTGGAATTATGGTGCCCTGATGGGTTTCACATTCGTTATACGGTGAATGGTAATACTCCGACGGCTGATGCAGAACGTTATTCTGAACCTTTGCTCCTAAACGAAGATCTTTTCTCAAAATCAGATATTTACACCATCGTTAACTGTATCCCGTCTGTCTATCATGCGGTTGATGATGTGACACATGCCATAGTCATTCGTGCTGCCGCATTCGACGACAATGACAGTTGCGTTGGTCCGGTAACGACCCATTCCTATTTCGTTAAGGCTCTTGACTGCGACCTGCATGGGCTACCGGTGCTCTCCATTGCCGCCGATTCGTTGGATTTGTTTGACTATGAGACAGGTATCTTTGTCCCAGGGGCGACTTATGATCCTTCCGATTCCACCCATACGGGTAACTTCCAGCAGACGGGCAGAGAATGGGAGCGACGAATCAATATGGAATTTTATGAGACTGACAACAGCGGCCTCAACCAACAGTGTGGTTTGCGCACCCATGGTGGGGCCTCGCGATGGTTTCAGCAGAAGGGGATGCGGCTCTATGCCCGCGACGAATATGGCAAAAAACGCTTTAAGCACCGTTTCTTTGATACTACACCCATTGCCAATTTCAAACATCTGAATCTGCATCCTTATCGTTGTAGCAACTGGTTGCAGACAGGTGGGCAAGAGTATTTGTCGCAACGTGTTGCGGCACAGTTGAATGTCGACGGCTTAGGCGTGCGTCAGGTCGTGGTGTTCATCAACGGCGAATACTGGGGAATATATACCCTTGAGGAGTCGCCCGATGAACGCTATCTCGAAGACCACTATGACATCGACCTCGACCAGGTCAACATCTTGAAATACTGGGGTGTGACTGTGCATGGCGATGGCATGGACTGGTGGCGGTTCAGGAATTGGATTGAAAACGCCGACTTGAACCTACCCGCTGACTCGGCTTACGCTTTCTCAAGGATTGATGTTCCGAGTTTTATCGACTATTTCCTGCTAGAGGTCTATGGTGCCAACCTCGACTGGCCGCAAAACAATGTGTTGCAGTGGCAGGCGAGTGATGGCGCGCCTTTTCGCATGATGTTTTTTGACGGTGACGGTTGCTTTACGCGATGGTATTACCAAGCGTTGTACAATGCAATGCATCAAGGTTTAAGTAGTTTGATTATCAATAAGTTCATGGAGAGTGAAGCCTTTAAGAGCATGCTCTATGAACGGTATTTGGAGTTGAAAAACAGTGTGCTCAGTGTCAGTTCTTTGAAAGCCCTCTGGGATGATTACCGTGACCTTGTCGAGGAGGAGGTTCCTTCGCAGGCTGAGCGTTTCGGTTTCCCGATCTCCATGCAGCGCTGGCAGTCGGATATGGACAGCACCGAAGCTTTTTTCACCAATCGTTTTTTGGCTTTCAATCAAGAGATGCAGAATGTGTTTGAAATCAATATGCCTGCGGTTAAAGAGGACATGGTTTATCCCAACCCCAGTACTGGCACATTTTTCATCTGTATCGTTTCAGAAAGTTGCGCTATGATGGATGTAGAGGTGATCAATCCATTGGGACAACTCATGTATGTGGAAAAATCTTTCCTTACTCCAGGCGAAAACATTATTAAAGTTGAGGCAAATCTGCGTTCGGGTTTGTATCTCGTACGGATAGGGAATATTGTTAAACGAATTGTAATACAATAAGTTATATGAAAAAGTCGGATCTTATTACTTTGTTTATCGTAGCCGCGGTGGTATGCGGCTTTGCATTCATTCCTGGGGCTTGGGAATGGTTTAATACGACCACCAAAAACCATGGTCTGCTGATGAGTTTCTTCAAGTTCGCCATCCTCGGCACCTTCGGTGAGATGCTGGCTTTGCGCATCCGTGAGGGTGTGTATCATAAAAAAGGCTTTGGGTTGTTGCCTAAGATGTTGGTTTGGGGTGTGTTGGGTGTGGTTATTGCCTCGGCTATGACCATTTTCAAGACGGGCACGGTGAAACTCCTCGATGGCGGATTCCATCTCAATGGAAAGGCAGCGGAATGGTTCTCTGGCGACCTCAGTTGGGGTAAGTTCTTCGTTGCACTCTGTGTCAGCGTGCTGATGAACACCTTGTTTGCGCCTGTATTCATGACCTTCCACAAGATTACCGACATCCATATTGCCGAGACAGGTGGGACACTGAAAGGTTTTTTCAGTAACCCGCTGAATATCCAAGAGAAGATGAGCAAAAAAATCAACTGGGATATCCAATATGGCTTTGTCTTTGCCAAGACTATTCCGTTGTTTTGGTATCCTGCCCATACCATCACTTTTTTGTTGCCGCCCACACTTCAGGTGCTTTTTGCAGCCTTCTTAGGCGTGGCTTTAGGCGTGATTTTGAGTATTAAGAAATAAAACCAATTCGTATGAAAGCAAATAAAGTACTTAAAAAACTTTTAAGTGCCTCGGTGTTGACGGCTGTGTTATTCGTCTTTCAGGCTTGCGATCCTTTTGGGAGTGAAATGCATAGACTATCTGGTGAACGAACCAAAACCGATACCGTGGTTTCAGAGGATTTGCAGTTCTCTGGATTTGATAATGAGAAAGGTCAGTATGAAGATGATTACATTCCGTAATATTCTTATTTTTGCAACAGCGAATACAAAAAAAATGATATTATGAAAATGTACAAATGGTTTAGGGGGCTGCTGAAAGCCTCGGCACTCACGACGGTGATGTTCATCATGCAGGCTTGCTATGGTACACCTAGCATGTATGACATGACTGAAATTCAATTGTCAGGTTGTGTGGTTGACAAAACCACAGGAGAACCGCTTAAGGACATTTGTCTGGATGTTTTTAATGCGGATGGTTCTGACCCTATTGTCGGATATACGGATGAAAAGGGGTATTTCAAGTTGGTTCAATGGGGCAATATCCACAGGGTGTCATCATTAACCCTCAAAGTCAAGGATAAAGAGGGCAATTACAAACCTTTCGATACGTTAGTAATGTCTGATACTGACCTTACAGCATTGAAAATCAAGTTGGAAAGGCAATCTGCTGAATGATCCTTCAGGCCTTCCATAATTGGTTTCGACGCAAGGAGACCCAAGTCCATGAATTGAATTACCTCTTTTGGGAGTGCACGCAACGCTGCAACCTCAACTGCCAGCATTGTGGGTCAGATTGTTTGGCCTCGTCACGCTACAAGGACATGCCTTTCGAGGACTTTCTGAACGCCATTAAACCTTTGGAAACCAAGTTCGAGCGCAATTCTATTCTGGTGGTCATCACGGGCGGCGAGCCTTTGGTGCGTCCCGATTTGCCCGACTGCGGACGACAACTGCGGCAGCACGGCTTTCCGTGGGGCATCGTTAGTAATGGTTATGCCTATGACGAAGCCATGCACAAAAAACTGATGGCTGCGGGCATGTGTAGCATCACCATCAGTCTTGATGGTTTACACGACACGCACGATGCCTTCCGCAAACGTCAAGGCAGCTTCGACCACGCTCTTCGCGCCATCGATTTGATTGCCAACGAGAAACGCCTACCGACTTACGATATTGTGACCTGTGTCAGTCCGATGAACTTTGGCGAATTGGAGGCAATCAAGCAGTTGCTTATTGAACATAAGGTAAAGGCATGGCGCTTGTTCACCATCGCCCCGATTGGTCGTGCTGCGGCCGACGACGGGCTTCAACTCAGCAATGCGCAGTTCCGCCAGCTGATGGACTTCATCGTCGCGACCCGAAAAGAGGGGAAAATTGACTGCAAGTTCAGTTGCGAGGCATACGTCGGTCCCTACGAGCGCAAGGTTCGCGACTGGTTCTATTTCTGTCGCGCTGGCATCACCATCGGCTCCATCTTGATTGATGGCTCCATTTCCGCTTGTCCCAACATCGACCGCAGCTATGTCCAAGGCAACATCTATCAAGATGACTTTCTGGATGTGTGGGAGAACCGTTTTCAACCCTTCCGCGACCGCAAATGGATGAAGACGGGGCAATGCGCTGATTGCAAGGTGTTTAAGAATTGCCTTGGCGGGGCGATGCACCTTCACCAAAAAGACCACGAGGAGATTTTGCTGTGTCATTACAACAAGTTAAAGCGTTAGGAGTTTCCCGCTTCGCGGGAATGGAGATTTGTCGTTGTTTTCTAGCGGCGGCCTGTGGTGTTTACGATTCGTAAGCATTACCTGCCGCCGTTTTTAACTCATTGACTCAACTCCATTCCCCGCAGGGGAATCTTTTTTTACTATTTTTGTGGCAAAATGATAATTATGCGGTTCTCATACACGTATATCATGACAAACAAAGGTCATACAACATTGTACTCAGGATGTACAAACGACCTAGTTCGTAGGGTAAGGGAGCATAAGAACCATCATAATAAAGGTTCTTTTACTGATAGATACAACTGTGAGTATTGTGTTTATTATGAAGAGTTTACCTGTTATCAGGCAGCGATTGATAGAGAAAACGTAATTAAACACATGAAAAGGGAGGAAAAGTTTCAATTGATAGAGAAAAAGAATCCTGAATGGAAGGAATTAGTTACGGAGAAAGGCTTTGTTCATGACAAAACTCCATGGAACGAAAGAGTAAAAGAGGTTATAGATGAACTGATGAAGGAGCTATAAAGATTCCCCTGTGGGGAATGGAGACAGCATTTTGTCGTCCCGCGGCGGCTAGTGGCATTTACGGTTTGTAAGTTTTACATGCCGCCGCTTGTTAACTCACGAATTCAACTCCATTCCCCGTAGGGGAATCTTTTTATACAAACAGCTCCATTTCTGCGGACCAACGCAAAAAGATCAACTTTTTTTCAAAAAAATTCATTTTTTTCTTGACAGTAATGAAAATTGTTGTACTTTTGCAGTGTTCTATTTGACTAATACACTAACACAAAAATACAACGACATGATTGAAATCAAAGACTTAGACTTCGGCTACAAGAATCAGCCAGTCTTCAACAACATCAGCCTCAGCTTCGAGAAGGGCAATATCTACGGGCTGTTAGGCGAAAACGGAGTGGGGAAGACCTCCCTGCTGAAACTCATCAGCGGTCTGCAGAAGCCGACCGCTGGCGCCTGCGAGGTGGACGGCATCGCGCCCTTCGACCGTCTGCCCGAAACCCTCCAGAAGATTTACTTCATCTCGGAAGACTTCGCCATCCCGGAGGGCACACCTATTAATAATATAAGGGAGTTGGGCGTGTTCTACCCCAATTACGACGAGAAACTGTTTTTTGAACTTTGCAAGGAGTTGGACGTTGACCCAACGCGCAAGTATGCTGAGATGTCGTTTGGTCAGCAGAAGAAATGCCTCATCTCCACCGCTTTGGCCCTCAACACGGACTACCTGCTCCTCGATGAGCCCACCAACGGCCTCGACATCCCCTCGAAGACCCTCTTCCGTCAGGTCATCGCCAAGCATGCCAACGACAACCGCACCATCATCATCTCCACCCACCAGGTGAAGGATGTGGAAAACCTCATCGACCCCATCATCATCCTTGACCACGACGAGGTGCTGCTCAAGGCTTCGTTCCGTGAAATCACCGACCGTCTCTACTTCGACTACGGCACTGAGAAGGACGACACCGCGCTCTACAGTGAGATGATTCCCGGTGGCTATGTCAACGTCATTCGCAACACCGCAGGTCTCGACAGCCAGGTCAGCATCGAAGTGCTGTTCAACACCGTCATGAAAAACAAGGAAACCATCAAACAAATCTTTAGCTAATAGGAGGATAAAACCATGAATAACACATTCGATTTCAACCGTTTCAAGAACCTTTTGTTCAATGACGGCAAGATGTACCTTCGCAATTTCGGCACCTCG